>PBGS01000056.1 GCA_002720115.1 Methanobacteriota archaeon | reverse complement strand
TTAGCTACAAAAAAGACATTGATGATACCAGGGAATCACCTGCATTAGATATAATTCAGCTTCTCCAAGATGGAGGTTCTGATGTAAGCTATTTCGACCCATTTGTGGATGATTTGAACTTAAATTCCAAATCGATAGATAAGATTGATAAACTGAATGAGGAATGTTTAAAAAAATTTGATTTAAGCGTCATAGTTACAGATCATTCAAATGTAAACTATAAACTGATAAAGAGCCATAGTAAACAGATAGTAGATACAAGAAATGTATACAAAAAAGAAGGTTCCAAAAAGATAATTAAACTTGGAAATTCAATTAAATGAGCTAAGAAGTAATATGAATAGACTAATTACATCTTCGTTGATATGTCATATTCAATTTTAATTCCTATTTATAATGAAGTATCATTTTTGCCTAAATTGGTTGAAAGTTTAAATGTTTTCGCTAAAAATCATGAAATAATCATTATAGATGATGGTAGTAATGATGGTTCCAAAGAAATACTTAAAAAGATTAGGAATATGAATGTCATATATAATGA
The DNA here is from genome assembly GCA_002720115.1 of Methanobacteriota archaeon. Lineage (GTDB taxonomy): Archaea > Thermoplasmatota > Poseidoniia > Poseidoniales > Poseidoniaceae > MGIIa-K1. The sequence continues at coordinate 30,322 of PBGS01000056.1, read as the reverse complement.
TAAAAATTGTGGCAAGGGATACTCAATTCAAAGAGGAATAAAACTTGCAAAAAATGACTCCATTCTTTTAATGGATGGTGATTTGGAAGTAAATACAAATGATATTCCATTATTAATTAAAGAGTTTGAAACACTTGAAAATTCTAAAAAAAAAGCAGTTGTTGGCATACGGTGGAACAACATTTGGGATCTAGATTTAAGTAAAATGATGATGGGTAATTTCATAATTAATAAATTTTTTAATACAATATTCAATACTAGGTTTCGAGATATTTTATGTTGCTATAAAATCTTATCTAAAAAAAATTTTATAGAATTAGATCTATACAGTTATGGGTTTAGCATTGAGACTGAAATAATGGCAAAACTTGTTTTATCAAATTATGATGTTAAAGAAGTATACGTAGAATATGAGCCAAGGACAATAAGTCAAGGCAAGAAGTTGAAAGTGATAAATGGTATAAATATATTTTTGATGATAATTAAACAAAAACTACTTAAAGTATTTAATTTGATTTAAAAAATTCAATCATCTCATCTAAAATTTGATCTATTTCGACCTCAGGTTTAAAGCCAATAGCTTTCTCTAATTTAGAATTATTAGGCTTTCTTCTCTTCATGTCCTCAAAGCCCTCTCCATATGCCTCTCTATAGGGAATGTATTTAAGACTGGAATTACTATTAGTTTTGTGTATTATTTTTTTTGCTAAATCATTTATAGTGATTTCAGTAGAGTTACCTATGTTGAATACTTCTCCAGATAAATTTGTTTCTTCAACTAATTTCATAGTACAATTGACTGCATCGCCAACATAACCAAAGCTTCTTTTTTGCGTACCATCACCAAATATTGGAATATCTTCACCAGCTAAAGCTTTCTGGATGAAAATTGGAACGACCATTCCATAATCACCTAATTGCCCTGGACCAATGGTATTAAAGTATCTTGCAATTGTAACAGGCAATTTTTTTTCAGCATAATAAGCTAAAGCTAAAAATTCATCTAAAGCTTTTGAGGTAGCATATGACCAGCGCCTCACACTTGTACTACCCATAACCGTATCATTATCTTCATTTAAACCATCATCGTAAGTACCATATTGCATAGCTTTTCCATATACCTCTGAAGTAGATGCTATTAAAACCCTTTTACTATAGGCTGAACAACTATGTAGCACATTCTCCGTTCCTAATATATTGACCCTTATGGTATCAACAGGATTACTCATGACATGTTTCACACCAACAACAGCTGCTAGGTGTAGGACAAGATCAGTTTCTTTGATCAATTTATCAATTAATTTGGTATCAAGCACATCTCCGGCAATAAAGTTTAAAGACTTATTATCGATCACAGAATCTAGATTTTTTAACATTCCAGTAGAAAGGTTATCAATAACCGTTACATACTTATCTTTAGATAAATATTTTTTAGCTAAGTGTGAACCAATGAAACCTGCTCCACCTGTAATTAAAACTTTATGCATTTGAGCTTACCTTATTTAGAATGAAATTTAATTATTAGATTAAAATTAATTGGCGTTAATAAATAAAAAAATAATATGACTCGATATAATCTACAAAAATACTATCTTAATTTTGCACTAAAATTGGAGCTAAAATCGAAAAAATAATTTAACTCCAAATATAATTTTTTGTCTTCTCTATACAAGTTATCATATATCATAAAATCAACGATAGGTTCATTAGATAAGCCTAATGCCAAAAAAATTTGTTTAAATTCAAAATGTAAACTTAAATCATAATATTGGGTATTTCTTTTAAAATCATGATTCTCAAACTCATTATGATCCATAACATTATTTGAATCATCCCAAATAGAAATGGATGATGTTTTGGTTCTATTTATAATTAAGTATGAATTTTTGATAGACATAAAATGATTTATTTTAAGACTTAAATTTAAATCATAAGTATCACATGCCTGCCCGTATTGATAGCCTATAGGTCGTTCATTATTTAAAAAATAAGAATGTACTCCTGAGTGGGAATAAATATTGTCACTTAAAAAATTTCTTTCAAAACTTAAATTTAAATTTTTACTAAACACTTTAAGGTTATTATCAAATCCTAGTTTAAGACCAATTGCATTTTTTATACCCGTTTCATCAATTTGATAATCATCTAATATAATTTCAAAAAAAATGGATCTATTTTCAGAGTAATTATAACGAAAATCAAAAAATAAAATAGAATTAAAATTATCATTTTCAATATCAGCATCATTGATATCAACCAAGAAATAAGGAATTATTGGATTTAAATATTTTATATCTAAAGATATATTTTCTCCGGTGTAAATAAAAATTTCTCCTAAATTAAATAAAAACTTCTTATTTTTATTTATAAATGAAACTTTATGCCCGGCCATAAACCGATTAATGTGTGAATTAAAATGTTTTTTCGAATTTAAGTTAGCAGTAAATGCTTCTAATTTTAAAAATTCATTTAATTCATGATTAAAATAAATATTATCATAAGGACCAGAAAAAGGATTGACGATCAAAGTTGACTCAAAAGTCTGACCCCACCAAATTGGGGAACGACCAATAGAAATTAAAAATTTATTATTTTTATTAACATACTGCAAACTTGCGACGTTATAATCGAAAGCAACTCCATCCCTAGAAAATTTTGTCGATAAAAATTCAAAACCAAATCTCTCATTAACTAAATTGCTCTCTATTATTATCTTAAAAGAATTATTTTGGAAAAATAGTAATGGAGATAAGATAAAAGCTGGATAATATGAATGATGAATTAAATGATTAACATTTAGACCAAAGAAAGAACTACTTAAAAGGCTATCACTTTGAGTATCGTAATGCAATAAACCAGAAAATCTGTACTTATCTTCTAACGATTTTAAATTGAGTGAATAAATTTTTTTGTTCGGCCATGAATTATTGAATCCTACATCTTGACCTTTTATAAATCCAAATGAAATGAAAAAAATAAAAATGAGGAGTACAGTTATTACCGGTCGCATAATTAAATAAATTTTAAATCATATGTTAATTTTAATATGACGAACTTCAATATTATTTTTTTCGCAAAAGCTTACTATGCTATCACTATTGTAATCTGACTTAGTAATAAATACCTTAGAAACGTTATTATTTTTTGCAAATTTTTTGAATTCTTCAATCTTACCTAAAATAGGAACACCAAAAATCATTCTGCCTTTAAATGAAGGTTTATCATCTAAAATTCCTACGGGATATAATAATTCCTTTGAATCATTATCTAATATCTTTCTTAAAACTAATTGTGAAAGTATTCCTGCACCAATTAAAATTATTTTCTCACCATCTCTATTTGGTTGAACAGAATTTATGACCTCTGAAAAAATTCTGTAAAAAACTCTAAAAAAAGATATGAAGATGAAACTTATAATGAAATCTATAAAAAATATACTTCTTGAAAAGGAGTATTCACCAAAAACAAAGACGATAAAAACTATAATTAATATTTGAGCAGTAAAAATAGCCTTAAATGCATTTAAAATATCAGGCAAACTAGCATACTTCCAAACACCTCTATACAACCCAAAATAGTAAAATGTAATCACTTTTATAAAAACAACCCACCCAATCACATCATCGTGAGTAAGCCATATATCTTTCGGGATTCTATTTTCATACCTTAAATAATGCGATAAGGAGAAAGAAAAAACGACAATCAATGAATCAAAGAGAACTTCTAAAATTTGTTTTTTATACTGAACTATGGCTTTAAAGACATAATTAGCATCATTCAAATTATTATGTAAAAGCTTAGGTTCATTATTATAATAATATGATAAAAATAGTCCAGTCACACCTAGCCCTAAAGATGTCATTATAAAGATCAGAAACCATGTTCTATATCCATGATTTTGGAAAAGGAGAACTATACAACAAAAGCATGCACTAATAAAGTATAGAAATAAAACAGTTTTTTTCTCTGAAAGTCCAATACCTACTAGCCTATGGGATGTATGGTCAACTCCGCCCCGAGAAACAGGCGTTTTATCTAATATTCTATTTATTGTTACTAGAGTTGTGTCAAATATTGGAAAAGCTAAAAGCAATGTTGGTACCAGTAAAGTTGCAAAGATATTGGTCTCATTTCCACTTATCTCTAAAGATAAAATTGATAGTATGAGACCTATAAAAAGACTTCCACTATCACCCATAAAAATTTTTGCGGGACTAAAATTAAATACTAAAAATCCTAAACATGCTCCCAGTAGTGACATTGAAATTATGAAAATTGTTTCATTATTTTGAGAAAAGGCCATTAAGGAAAATGATGCGAGAATTATTGAGGAAACACCGCTGGACAGTCCATCCATATTGTCTATTATATTTATGGCATTAATGATTCCCGTTATCCAAAGAATTGTAAAAGGTAGTGAAATATATATTTCATATGAACTAAAAATGCGAATGTTAAAATTAAAACATAAAATTGCAAAACAAACAAAAACTAGCATTTTTAAACTTGGGAATATCCCTTTAATATCATCATATAATCCCAATAGAAAGGCGACACTGCCCATGATACCTAAAATTATATAAAAATCATTAAGACCAGATATAAAGAATGAAATAGATAAAACCGTGCCCAAATAGATTGCAACTCCACCAAACTTCGCCACATTACCGGTATGCCATCTATCCTCTTTAATATCTTCGACAAATCCTTTTCTATTGGATAGTTGGATTAAAACTAAACAGCCAATAGATGAAATAATAAAAGGGAGAATAATTAAAAAGGCGCTATTTGTAAAATTCATATTCATCTGTTAAGATAATAACTGTTCAAGTTTCTTCATTAATAAATCTTTTCTGAAGTTGTTATTGTAAAAATTTTTTCCATTTTGACCAATTTTCAGTCTAGCGTTTTCATTAAATAATTTTAACTTAAGAATATTTTTTGAAAGCTGAATGTAGTCTCCAGATGAGGCAATTAAACCAGCATTAGACTTATTAATGATATTACTAGCCTCACCGTTTATCATTGTAAGTATGGGTTTGCCTGAACATAAGTATGATTGTATTTTACCAGGAACTGTAACTGACCATATAGGGTTGTCTCCTAGACTTACAAGAAGAGCATCAGCCTCATTATAAAAATATGGCATATAATCTAATGGGAATGATCCGAGTAAGTGGACATTATTAGATAAGCAATTTTCAATAATTTGTTCAGAAAGCCATAGAAACATAGAGCCAGAGCCAATGAATATAAAATGTATATCATGATAGATTTTTAATTCCTTAGCAGCTTTTAGAATAGAAGGTATATCTTGAGCATGACCAATATTTCCAGCAAACACAATTTTAAAACCTTTAGGTAGGATTACAGAGCTATTTTTTTTTATTTTCTTATTTTCAAAAATATCCTCAGCCCATTGAGGTAGGTATAATATTTTACTTTTATCAATGCCTTTATCAATTATTGAATCAATCATGCCTTCAGATGATACTAATATTTTATTTGAATTATTATAAATGAAAATGACAAGTTTAGTTATCATTGATAAAACAAATTTATTTTTCAATCCACTAGCAGCAACGACGCTTTCTGGCCAAAGATCTTGCACCCATGTAATTATAGGAGTAGACTTTAATTTTTTAAATACAATAGCTGGCAATACCACAGTTATCGGAGAAACAGCAAAAACTAAAATTGAATCAAATCTTTCCTTACCAAGATTTAATATTTTCAAAGAGGCTGACAAAGCAAAGGATAAATAATTTAAACTTAAGTTAATCTTAGAGCCATTTTTTCTAGGATAGATCCTGCATCTTATTATCTTGACACCTTCATAATATTCAGTTCGGCTTCTTTGAAAAAAACCATATCCTTTATAAAATTTTCCAGCTGGATAATTTGGTGTTCCTGTTAAAACTGTTACATTGTGACCTCTATTTTTTAAATCTCTTGATATTTCATTTATTCGAAAATTTTCCGGGTAAAAATATTGGGATACAATTAAAATATTCAACTTTATAATTAGCTTAGATTTTATATTTTAAATAATTCTATCGTTCTAATTTAAAATATTGCTCAATAATTTGGCATATTCGGTCAGATGATTTACCATCCCAAAGTTTTGGGGTGCTCTTAGTTTTTTTAAATTTTGTCATTACTTTTTTAAAGTCAGAATATGTGCTTTGAGATATTTTACCTAATAATACATTTGTACCTACTTCCACAGTAACTGGTCTTTCAGTGTTGTCCCTTAATGTAACGCATGGTATGTTCAAAGCGGTGGTTTCTTCTTGGATACCTCCACTATCAGTAAGAATTATTTTAGCTTTCGACATTAAACCTAAAAATTCTATATAAGGCAGTGAATCAGTAAAAATAACCGATGATGGTAATTTAAAATTGTATTTTTTAATATTATTTTTGGTCCTTGGATGGATTACAAAAAGTACTGGTAAAATAGTACTTATTTTTGATACCTCTCTAATCATCATTTGCAATGAATTCTCCTTATCAACATTCGAAGGTCTATGCAATGTCAAAAGAATATAATCTTTGCCTGAAAACCCATAGGCAATCCAGGGTTTTAATTTTTTTGCTTTTGATACGTATTTCAACAGAGAATCAATCATCGTGTTACCAACGAAATGTATTTTAGATCTATCGACACCCTCTCTTAATAAATTATTCATTCCACTTGCCTCTGTAGTAAATAATAAATCTGAGATACTATCAGTAATTATTCTATTAATTTCTTCAGGCATTTTTCTATCGAATGACCTAAGACCTGATTCTATATGAGCGATTTTTATATGCAATTTAGATGCAACAATCGCGCAAGCTAGAGTGGAATTAACATCTCCAGCAATCACAATAATTGTAGGCCGTATTTCCATACATACCTCTTCAAATTTAACCATCACCTCAGATGTTTGCTTGGCATGCGAACCACTCCCAACATTTAAAAAATAGTTAGGTTTTGGAAACTTTAAATCAAATAAAATATTTTCAGATAATTTTTTATCATAATGTTGCCCAGTATGTACAATAATTGATTCAAAAGTGTTTGCTTTAGATTTAAAGGATTCTAAAATTGGGGAAATTTTCATAAAGTTAGGTCTTGCACCCACTACAAATATTACTTTTATTTTATTACGTTTCATTTGTTTTCATAATTAGATGATGATTTATATAAAAGTGGAATAAAAATTATAAGATCATTTATAATAGATTATATTGAAACAAAAATTTTATTAAATTTACTACGTTTTTTTTAAGTAGTTCACAGATAATTAATGATTGGAACATATAATGAGTTGTAAAAAGATTTTAATTACAGGCATTCAAGGAACAATTGGTTCAGGTATTGCTAAAACCTTAAAAAATAAAGGTTATTATCCAATTGGGTTAGGACGTCGTCACAATGAAAGCCAATATGGGTTTAGTTTGCATAGTGATTTAAAAAACCCAAACTATGTTCGCTGCGACATAGGCGATTACAGACAACTATCGAGAGTATTTGAGGATTTAGGCCCATTTGATTTTGTGTATAATTGTGCTGCAGAATTTGGCAGATGGAACGGCGAAGATTATTATGAAAATTTATGGAGGACAAACGCTATGGGAACAAAAAATATCATTCGTTTGCAGGAAAAATTTGGTTTTAAATTAATTCATTTTTCATCATCTGAGGTCTATGGTGATTATCCAAATATTATGGTTGAAAGTGTAATGGATGACTATGAAATTAAACAGCTAAATGACTATGCTATGTCAAAATGGGTGAATGAAATGCAAATTAAAAATTCTGCAATTCAATATGGTACTGAGAGTGTTGTTGTAAGAATATTTAATACATATGGCCCTGGTGAATATTACAGTCCATATAGATCAGTAAATTGCAGGTTTCTTTATTGTGCCCTCAAAGGTTTAGAGTGGACAGTTTATAGAGGTCATTCTAGAACATCAACTTACCTGCAAGATACTGTAAATACATTGTCTAACATCATAGATAATTTTAAACCAGGTGAGACATATAATATTGGTGGTAAAGATCTTCATACAATAGAAGATTTATCAGAAATCATAATTGATATAACGGGAGCAGATTCATCATTAGCAAGTTATAAGGATTCTGAAGTTTTAACTACAAAAACAAAAGTTGTTGATATAAGTAAATCGATAAAAGACTTAGGGCATCAAAACTCTATAGATCTAGTAAATGGAATCAGAAAAACAGCAGACTGGATGAAGTCCGTTTACGAGTTTTAATTTATACATAGTTTGAAAAATTCAAATGTTTCTTTTCTAGTATCATTCCAAGAAAACTTATTAGATAGTCTTATTGCTTTTTTTGACATTTCACTATAGATACGTTCATCTTCATATGATTCTACTATTAGTTCTGATAGTTTAACATGGTCGTTTGGATCAAAATATCTAGCCTCTCTTCCTCCAATTTCAGGTAAACAAGCACTATCAGCAAGCAATAGAGGCAAACCATGCTGAGCGGCTTCTATTATTGGTATTCCAAAAGTTTCTAATATTGAGGGCATAACAAATACTTTTGCATTTTTATAATATAAGAAGACATCATCAAAGCCAATCTTCCCTGTCATAATAACCTTATCACCTAAATTGTATAAATTGATCATGCGTTTAATTTTATTATAATAATTTAGATTGATAAATCCACCTACAATTAAAAGCTTATTACTTTTTTGAATATGTTGCGGTAAGCAATTGTAAGCTTTTATTAAAACTTCAAAATTTTTGTGTGGATAAAAATCTGATACACATAAAATAAAATCACTATTTAATGTTTTTTCTGGAATAATTTTGTTTTTAGTGTTTAAATCCAACCCATGATACACAACTTTCTTTTTTCCATCATATTTAATGTTCTTTTGAAATTCAATTTTAATTGAATGTGAAACAAAAATCATACCCTCAACAACTTTAGATGATACTTTTGCAATTATTTTTTGAATGTTTTTTTTAATAACAGAGCTAAAATTATATTTTACATTTAAGTTGTAATACGGATTAGGATTTTGAACACCCATAATTTGCTTTGTTTTTGAAAATATTGAGGCCATATCAGCAGGGCTGTACAATAAATTATAATTATTATTGTAAGCATAAATTGGAATCCAAAACTGTTCAATTAAAACCCTAAAAATTATATTTGGTACTTTAAATGTAATAATTTCAATTCTGCTATCAACATTACTAAATAAATTTTTACTTTCCCTGTTCAAAATAAGAGTAATATGATAATTACTAGGTACAAACCTCAGTAAATTACTTAAATACCTTACTCCACCTCCTGTTTTTGCAGATAAACCATTAATTATTATTTTAACTGAATTATTCATACTCAACTCCAATGTGTTTTAATCTAAAAGAGTTGATCTCTTCCTCTACCAAGTTTTTCTGATTTAAAGAAGCACTAATAATTGAATTAGCTGCATTTTTAGAGCAGTATAGTGCTATTAATTTTTGTGAGTTTTGACCCATTTTATAAATCAAATCAATATCTTTATGAAATTCTAAAATACATCTTTTTAGATCAGTGATTTTACTTCCTTCGTATACAAATCCATTCCATCCATCTATTACTAAATCTTTTGAACAACCAGCTTTATTAGAGCATATAATTGGTAAACCAGCTGCCATTGCCTCATTTACTACCAAACCCCAAGGATCAGATAAAGTCGGCATAATAAAAATATCATGTTTACTATATTCAAATGCTAATTTTTTCGGTTGAATAAAGTCGACTAACTCTACATTCTTTAACTTTAGTTTTTTAACATTATCTTTTAATTCACTAGTTTTATTCCCATCACCAATATAAGTAAGCTGAAAATCATTTAAGATATCCTCATTAATTGATTTAAAAGCTCTTAATAAATTAAATATGCCCTTATGCTCCATAATTCTTCCTACAAATAGCAGCTTAATTATTTTATTACTTTTTTTCTTATATTTACATTTTTTATACCAATGATTTTCCACAGAATCTGGAGCAATCCAAATGTCCTCATATTTTGCACCTAATGATTGTAAGTATTCCCTGCTAAATAAGCCTGAAGAAATAAAACCTGAAAAATTCCTGACTAAAAATTTTTTAATCAATTCTAGAAGAAAAAAATTACTTCGAATATCATTTACATTGCTTTCACTCCTCAATAAACAACGGATATTATTTCTTTTTGAGTAAATTAAGGCTTCAATACTGGCAGTGTGGTTATATCCGTCACAAATAATTACATCGGGGTCATGTTTGGCTAGTATATTCGAAACTCCTAGAGATATATATTTATTAGATCCGTCTTTTCGAGTTATGTAAAAAGATTTTAAAATAATAAAGTCAAATTTATTTTCTTCCCACATTATTTCCCATGATCGTCCTCGAACATTATCTTTCAAGTAAATCACAAATAAAGAAAAATTTTTATTTTTAGCAATTTTATTAAAAACAGGTAATCTGTAATGTGATGGTATTTCTGTTATGATTATTAATTTTTTCAATTTTTTACAAGATTTGTATTATTTAATAAAAGATAAAAGCCTAAGACATTATACATCATAATATTGAACCCTGGACCCATTACGCTATAGAGCCAACTTGAAACAAATGACTCTATTATCATTGCAAATGATATAACTGCCAAAGGAGAAATGGTGGAAAGTAATTTCTTGTTCATAAGGATCTTTTTATTAAAATTTAAATTTTTTATTAATTTTAAAATTAAAATTATAAAAAATATAATTCCTATGAATCCTGTTTCATTAAAAATACTAACTATGGAGCTACCCTTTTCAACTCCACTTTTTTCAGTTATTTCTCCAGTCAAAATATCAATTGACACTCCAAATCCTTGACCAAAATAAAAACTTGATTTATTTTGCTCAATGTAAGGAGTAATTAATTCATTTCCCACCCTGGTGGCAATCAGCCTTTCAAAAAAATCAAAATCCTCAATTTTAACTTTCTGATCAAAACTTAGTTCTAAAGCGTATTTAATAGCATATGTTTTAAAATTAGAAGACTGAAATGCTAAAAATAATAATAGAATAATTAAAATACTTTTTAAAAAAATTTTTCTAATTTTCAAGTTACCATTTACAATTAAATAAATAACAAATGATAAAAATAAACCAACAATTGTTCCTCTGCCAGAGCCTATAAAAATAAAAATGGTATTTATAATAATTAAAAACATATATTTAGTGTTTTTTGTTTTTAAAAAATAAAATAATGTACCCGTTAATGTAAAAGCCAGCATAAAAGATAATGCATTGGGACCTCCAAAAATGGTGGATTTTATTCCAAAAATCGGACTCATTGGAATTAATCCAAAAACTGAAAGAACAATTAAACTTATAAAAAAATTATTCAGCAAGTATGATACTCTGAAAAATTTCTCGATATCGTTTTTTATTAAAATTTTATATATAAATGTATAGTGACAAAATATTACCATGAGCATGGCAATAATTTTCATAACGGAGGTACTATGAAAGGGGTTTTTAGAAAAAAACAAGCTTAAAAGAGGGCCTGATATAAAGATTATTAAAAATACTTTTAAGTTTTTTTTTAAAAGTTTTCTTTTTGATTTCAAATTGATTAATAAACAGATGAAAAATGAAGGAAATAAAATGAAATATCTCAGTTCAGTTTTATAAGGTATATTGAATACTAATGTAAGAGCTATAAAACAAAATAAAAATATTATGTAAAAATAATAAATCATTGATTCATATAATCAAAGTAGCGATTCAATGATTTGTAGTAAACGACTCTGGTATGGGATACTTTTCTTCAATTAGTATTTAAATTTAATGCTTATGCCCTAAGCTTGTAATGGGAAATTTCCTATTAATTATCTGATATTATACATAATTGATCGAGATTCATGCATATGGCTGAACTAGAATTAACAATAGTTGAATTTTTTAATTCATTCTTCATAAACAGCTTCATTGTACAGAGATATTAATTTTCCCGCACTCTGCTCCCATGTAAAATTATTTTTTATAACTTTTACAGCATTCCCTTCAATCTCTTTTAGATTATATTTATTATCTAAAATTTTCAATAAAATATCCGTGATTGCATTAGAGCTATGTTTTTTGATCAAAAAACCAGTTTTTTCATTTGTTATAAAAGCCTCATTCCCTTCCCCTCTACAACCTATGACAATCAGACCTCTTGCCATTGCTTCAGCATGAGCTATACCAAATGATTCAAACCAACTGGGAAGTATGAAGATATCGTTTTTATCAAGCTCTTTAAGCACTTCAAGGTTATTTTTACTTCCCAAAAATTTAATCTGATTTTCAATGTTGAGCTTGTGTGCCATATTTTTTAAAATTTTTATTTCAGGACCATCTCCAACTATATTATAATTTAAAATAATATTAAATTTATTTTTTAGCTCGTAAAGTGCTTTTATAGTGTAATTAATTCCTTTTTCAATCCTCAGCTCAGAAACACTAATTAAGTTTTTATAATTTTTATTTTTTGAACCAATATTAATCCTATTCTCCTTACGAATGATCCAATCATAAGAGATGCCGTTTGGTATTACTTTTATTTGATTATCAGCAACATCAAAATTTTTCAAATATTTTTTCAAAACATCTCCGACTGAAACCACTTTCTCTGCCTCATTTAAAAACAACCTAATATTTTTAATTTTCCTCTTAGTATTTTCAATCACTGATGGATCTTCCCTTCCATGAATTGTAATGTAGTATGGGACATTAAAAAGTTTAGATAAATGATATGCTAATCCAGAGAGAGAATAATTATGACAATGAATTATATTTATCTTTCTTTCTTTGATTATATTATTAATAAGTCGAAAGTTTAATAAAATAAAAATAAATGACCTTAGCCTCATGAAATAATATCTAGGAAAGGATAAAATTTTAAGATGTTTTAAATTGGCAGAAATCGAATGATCTAAGCCCGTAATGAATTTATGTTTTTTGAAAAAAGGAGTTATCAATAGCAAGCACATTGAACCACAGACCACTTTATTAACAGCAGAAATTTGATCAAGAATATATTTCCCTCTATATTCATTTTTATTATGCGGAATTACATCCGTTATAAAAAGGATGTTTAATTTTTTTTTCTTATTAGTCATATGATAAAAAACACACTAATTAATTAATTTAATTACAAATTAAATTTTCTCTTCAAAAATTTTTAAATCTTCCCTTATTAATAAAATTAATAAAGGGAAGTATAATATTATCGAAATTATTATTTTCAATAGAATATGAACTGAAATATCTGATATATATTTAAAAACCAATGACGCTAAAATTACAGCCACCAAGTCAAGAGCATATTTATAAAATTTTGATAACGTAAAAAGGAACTCCAACTTTTTTCTACTATAAAAATATGAAATTAATGAAACACCTATCTCCCCTGCTAAAAGGCCTAGGCAAAAGCCATAGATACCAAAAAAGGAACCGCCTATTAAATAAACGAATAAAGAAATAATTGAACTAATTATTATAGTTAATAAATATTTATCTGACTTTTTAAAAACAATTAATGCTCCAGAAAAAATATTTGCGGTTAATCCAAATAAAAGGTTTGGTAAAATGTATTTAACTGTTTGACTAGACTCTAAAAAACTTGAGTCAAATAAAAAAAGAAAAATACTTTTAATGTTAAAATAAAATAAAAATATCAAGGGAATCGCTGTCATAAATACTAACCTAATTAAAGATCTATAGTAAGTTAGATAATCACCCTTATGTTCAATTAGTTTGGTAATTCTAGGTACATACGGCTTTTGTATTATTCTAATAAATTCAAGTATGATTTCAATAAATCTTTTGGCAGCGGAAAAAATACCTAGGTCATGAGGACTTAATAGAAATTTAGCAATTATTACCCCACCATGCGCGTACATCATAGAAAAAAAGGATGATAAAGCATAATTAATAGATGTCTTTAGTAAATTATATTGCTTTTTAAAATTAAAATTTGGAATGATTGAATAGCCTTCTTTTTTCAAAAAGTACCAGCCAATAATAATTGAAAGAAAACTTCCCAATAATGATCCACATGCTGCATACAAAATATCATCACCACTTTGGACAATAAAAAAAATGAAGATAGAAAATATGGATTGATTCAAAAACCTTAATATTGAACCTAAAAGAAAAAATTCACTTGCAAAAAAAATACCTTCATAAGTCAGTATACCTATGATTGTTTGTGGTAATAAATAATAAATGAATAATTGATTTATTGTAGAATTAAAATCAGAAAAAAAAACGAAAAGTGGGACAAATAATAGGTGGAACAATAATAATAATGATAATCTTAACCCTATGGCAGTTTGCACTAAATTCTTTGCTTTTACTCTAAATGCTGCAACCTCACGATTAATAATAGTATCAATTCCTGGGTTTAAAAAAATTGCCAATAAACCGCTGATAGCGATTATAAAAGACCAGTTACCAAATTGTTCAACTCCAATTTTTTTAAGAAAAATTGGGAATGTAACTATACTTAATAAAGTTGTGCCAATATTACCAGAAACTAATGAAAGTATTGACCTTAAAAAAAAAATCATTCTAGGAACTTTTCATTGATCATAAACCATTTAAAAATTTCATGAGTATTATCTTCATTTCCAGCTAAATGATTATTTAAAATTGATTTGAAAAGAACTTCATCATAAACAATATGACTCTTAGAAATACTTTGAAATGAATTAGCAATATTGTTTTTTAAAATAGTCTTAAACCAATCTGAAATCGGAGGGGTAAAACCCCTCTTTGAACGCCAGCGAATTTCATTTGGAATACTTTTAGGCAATAAATTTCTCAATAATATTTTACCATTGTTTGAACCATAGTGGATGTCTGCAGGCATCATATTTACAAATTCTACCAACCTATGGTCTAAAAAAGGAGTCCTACATTCAACACTATTGTACATTGATGCCCTATCAACTTTTACTAAGACCTGCTCTGGTAAATAAAATTCTAAAAGACTAGAATGCATTTGATTTTTTGGAAATTTAAAAAAGTTATATTTATTGTTTCTAAAATTAATTTCTTCTAAGCCTAGAACTAAATTTTCATTTAGTTCGGGATTAGTATACTTAAAAAATTTTAAATTTTTTGAGTTATATCTAATTTTCCCATCTTCAGATAGTAATTTTAGAACTCCTGCTCCTCTTCCGCCATATGATTTTAAGAGATGTTTAGATAAGTAATTAACAAAATTATATTTTTTCAACCAACTCCAATTATAATGTAAATACCAAATTGAATATCCACCAAATATTTCGTCAGCACCATCCCCGGACATCATGACAGTATAACCTAACTTTTTTGCAACTTCACATGCTTGACTAGTTGGAAAAATAGAGTAATCGCCAAATGGTTCATCGATATGATTAATTAATTTATTAAAATTATATTTGATATTTTCATTACCATATTTTGAATCTATATGATCACTACCAATTGAATTAGAGACAATATTTGCATATTTACCTTCATCGAGAAGCTTATTTTCAAAAGAGACACATATGGTCTTTATTTCCCTATTAAAATGATTTTTTATTAAACTACAGACAATAGAGGAATCAATGCCACCAGATAAAAAACTAGCGACAGGGACATCGCTCCTAAGTCGAATTTTTAAAGAGTCAATTAAAAGGTCTTTTATCCCATCTATAGCATCAGATGGCTTAATAATAGATTCTTCGGCAGGTTCTAATTTCCAATATTTCTCAATTTTAATATTATATTTACTATTATATAAAATGTACTGAGATGGACCAAGTTTTTTTATTGATTTAAGATGGGTTCTTGGAGCAGGAATATAACCTAATGCCAAAAATTGCCCTAAAGCCTTATAATCTTTATCAAAATTTAAATAGGGATATGATTTTATAATCTTCAGTTCAGAGCCAAATATTAATTGATTATTAACAAAAGAGTAATACAAAGGTTTTTCACCAAACCTATCTCTAGCTAAAATTGTTTTTTTTTCTTTTAAATCATACAAGCAGAATGCAAACATACCATTTAGGTAATTGAGCATTTCAACACCATAAAATTCATATAGAGCAATTAATACCTCCGTATCACTTGAAGAGCGAAATTTATAACCTTTATCTAATAAATCTTTTTTTAACTCAACATAATTATATATCTCACCGTTGAATGTTACCCAAATATCTTCATTTTCATTTGACATTGGCTGAGAGCCCCCTGAAAAATCAATGATGCTTAACCGAGTATGTCCTAATAAAACATTATCGTCAATTTTAAAATAGTTTGAGTCATCAGGACCACGATGTTTTAAAAGTCCGCTCGCATTCTTGGCAAAAGTATCAATTTCTTCATTTGATAAAAAACTACTATAATTAATAGCTCCATATATACCACACATTTAGTTCACAACCTCCATAAATGTATCAATCCACTGTGATACACTATAATCCCAATTAAAATTTGAAGAATGAGCGATGCTTTTTTTAGACATTTTAGTTCTCAATGTTTTGTTATTTATAAGTAATGATATCATAGTTATTATATCATCATCATCTTCCACCAAAAAACCATTTTCATTATTTATAACATAATCAACTTTTATTTTTTCCATAGCAATAACAGGCAATCCACAAGCAATTGCTTGACCAACACTTTGTGGATGACCTTCATTAATGCTTGGGAAAAAAAATATTTTTGAACGCCTCATTATATTTCCTAGATCTTTCTGAGATAGAGTCCCCAAAAGCTCAACATTTAAAATTTTCTTATTCTTAATTTTTGTTGAAAGAACATTTTTAAGTGGTCCATCTCCAACAATTCCGAATTTATAATTTCTTAATTTATCTGCTGCTTCAATGACTAATTCAGGGCGCTTCCTTTCTTGTAAAGAACCAACATACAATACATCATAAGTTTTTATTAAATTTTTTTTGGCTGAAAAAAAGTGATCTTTATCTATTCCATTATATATGTGTTTTGATTTGATATTAAAATTTTCATATAAAGTTTTTGAAACATACGGACTATTTCCTACTATTACTGTGCTACTGTTTAATATTTTACACAATAATATATCATTCTTTGATTCTTCAGAAACAGAATGTACTAAATGTGTGATTATCTTCGTATTTTTTCTAAACCGATTAATAATAAGGAATAAATTCTCCAGTAATGTATAGCGTGGGTAAAAATAAATATCATATTTATTAAATATATGATGCAAAAAAAATCTAATCAAATTGCCATGTTTGGACCATTTAATAAATTTTGTATTTCCCCGATTTTTAATAAAGTCCACAATATTATTTTTATAAAACATTGTAACTTGAAAATAATCTGGATCTAGTCTTCGAACAATTTGTTTTACAGTAAGATTTTGAGCATTTATATTATTTTCATCAGCAAAAGATGGAGTGAAAATTTTAATCATTTTAGGACTATTTTTCACTTTTTGTGGATACTATCTAAAAATTTTGTTTGATCATACTCTTTATGATTTTCCCAATACCATTCATAAACTTTTTTACTATCATTGATATATGTATTCTCCTCTTTACAATAATTATTTAATAAATCCTCCAATTCATGATTGGTATTCAGTGGGTATCTATAAAATTCGAAAAAAATGTATTCGTTAAATTTTTTATTAACACTACAATCCTTCAAAGCTACATAAGATGGAATACCAAAAGCTGAAAAATCAATTATACTTGTCGATGCAATGGAGATATTTATAAAAATTTCATTCATAATTGCATTATAATTTTCATAATAGGTTGTAACTCTATCATCATTTAAATTAGATATCATACCCAATATATTCTTTTCTACCCTTGGATGTGGTTTAAAATAAATTTGAAATTGACTAGAATTATTTAATTTTAAACATGAGCTTATTAATTTATTCTCAAGCATTATTAATTCATCAAGGTCAAAGTTATTTTCTTTGTAAAACCCCTTATTTACAATTGATGAAGTGATCAAAATTATAGATCTATTTTCAAAATTAAGTTCCGTTTTAGTATATATGGGATGTCCAATTGAAACCAGTTTCTTAGGGCTACAACTTAATTTTCTAATGATATTATTTTTGTAAAAATCTCCATATAGCAAAACATGAAGGTTTGAATAATTTACTAAACTATTTAAAGAGTCATGTTTAGGAAATAAAATACCATGCTGCAAATCATATATATTGCATTTTTCATAAATGTAAGATAACTCGTTTACAAAAGTCTGCCCCATTGTTATAACGCAGTCTGTTTGTAAATTTCTAAAAATAAACTTATTGATTTTTTTTAAATTTAGGCCGAAGAATTTTGAAACCCTTCTAAAAAAAATATTTAAAATTGTTATTATATCAAAAGATATTGTGCCTTTGTCTCTAATAATATGTTCATTTTTAAAATTAAACTCTTCAAAAACTTTGTACGATATATTATTGTCATCTAGTGTTTGTATTAAATTATTAAAATAATTATTCTTTCCATATTCTCTGTTCATAATTGAATTATAGATTAATAGAACCTGATATTTTTTTTTAACAAACTGTAAAGTAGAAAAAAAATAAATTGATGGGAAAATTCTAAGATTATATTTAAAAATATTGAGCATAATTAAAAATTAAATATTAGTAAATGGATACTTGGGCATTAATTATGTCTAAATCTTTTTTTATAAATCTAGTTTCATCTAGCGCTCTAGCAGAAAAAAGTAATCTAAAGATAAATGACTCACCATCAGTCTTATAAAAAATACTTGGCAATAACGCACTATGTTGCATTTGTGTTTCAAAAGTAATATTTTTATCTTTATCTCCAATTATAAATATCCCATTTGTATTTCCAAAACAATTAGTTGACGAAATTAATGGAGAAAATATATTACTATGATCTATAGAATATTCTCTAATATTAAACTTTTCTAAAAATTTGCCTCCGTTATGTGTTTTTACATATAAACTTGCTCTATCCCAAGCTTCTGGATTAAGAGTAAAAATAAATGGTTTAATAATTAACTTTTCATTGTTAGCAATTCTTATTTGTTTTTTTATGCAAACTTTATCTTCATAAAAAATTAATTTATTTTCAAAAGAATATTCGCCCACGGCTTGATTAATAGATATTTCATTATTATTCAATGAAGACATTAAAGCATTATTATTCAAATCAGTTACTTTATGTTTGCCCCATCTGTCAATCACAGTGTGCCCAGAAAAAAAATCAGCTGCTAGTTCAATATCACTATAATAGCCATGACCAACTGTTCCAATTAAAGATTTTTTGCCATATTTCATCAATTTAAGTGACTCTATGCAATAGCCTTTTAAGCTATTTAATTTAAGTTCTATGTTATCAGATTTGACCTGAACGAATCTGTCTCTCTTTTTTAGTAAAAATTTTTCTGTTTTTATCTTTTTTTCTATATCTCCTTCAACCAAGCTATTAGCATATGTAATTAGTTCTTTATAAAATTTTTTCCACCTAGTTTCATTTATATGAGTACGAAAATCACTAGACCAGAAATAAAATATTTTTTTCCAGTGCTTTTCATTTTTTAATTCTAAAGCTTTAGTTTTCTCAAAGATTTGATAACATCTAGAATTAATTTTTAGATCATCTATTCCAGTCATTGCCCACCTAGTTATGTTATATTTTTCTTGCTTTTTTACAACTATAGGTTGAAAAACTGATTCTAAGGATAAATCATTATATGCTAGTTCGTTCTTTGAAAGTAAAACTTCAGATGGATTAATAAAACTCGCCCAATTCTTAGTCTTAATTAGCTTAAAAAGATTATATATTCTTCCCCATTCGTCTTCATTATTTATCTTTTCAGTGTTGAATCTACCAGGTCTGTAATTAAAAACCTCTGCATCACTTGAATAAATTGCAAAATTTCTATCAATCTTATCTAGATTTGACTTAATAAACTTCATATACTTTTTTAAGGTTATTTCACCATGGGCATATCTCTGAAATTGTTGAAATGCAATAGAATCAACCCATATTAAATTAATAGATCTGTTCTTAGGGATTTTTAACCTCTGAGGGTAAAATTTCCAATTTTCATTCCACCCTATCTTATACCTTTTTGAATTATTCCATTCCATGATAATCGTATCATAACCATTTTCGATATAGGCTTCTGTAATTCCATTAGAATATGCCATCTCATTAATTAGAGCAGTTTTTGGAGTGATATTTAAAATTTTTGAATATTCTTTTATTCCAAAGTATTGATTTTTAAAGTTGACATCATAAGGCACTAAAGGGCCAATAATTTGAGAATATCCACTACCAATAAATTCTACATTTCCAATGCTAATTAATTGTTTTAATTTGTTTATCCAACTTGGATCAAGATCTTTTATTATCTTAAGAGTCAAAGCAGTTGCCTCTATTCCAATTGGAATACCCATATCAGCAAGTGTTAATAATGGCCAATAACAATTTTTGATTACACTATTTCTTGAACTAGTAGAAATAGAAGAATACATTAGATTTAAATGAAAAATCGAATAAATGTTCATAAATGATATATCGTAAAATTAAACTAAATTATAATGTAATGGATTGCCAGTTACCCATCTACCATTAATTTTAAATTTAACTTTTTCATAAATAAATCTAATTACCTCATTACCCAATTTCCTACTCTCAGCATTTACTATAAAAACACCACCCCGGTCAGAATGGGATTCAATTGGCTTAACATTTGAACCTATTTTATGAGAAATTTTAATTTTTACAACTTCATCCATCTTTTCAATAAGCTCAATATTTTTCACGTTGCTTAGTTTTCCAGGTGGAATAAAAAAATATCTATTTGCCAAAACAAAATTGGAAGTGGGTTTCATTGAAAACCAATCAACTTCCTTACCAATGCAAATTTTGATCGCCTCTTTTACATAGTTAACTCCGGAAGATAAAGGAACCAAACTCTCAGAAAAATCACCGCCACTTAACCTAGCAGCTATTTCAATTATCATAGGACCTTTATTAGAGTGCAGCACTATATCACCTTTAGAAATTCCACTATTAATGCCCAAGAATTTTGATGCAGATTCTATTAAATTTTTAATATCTTTAATATCATTTTCATTTAATATGCTAGGCACCCATCCTCCATTTTCTATTATTAGCGGATGAAAATTTTTTGTCGTATTATACAAACGATCTGCAAAGCCAGGAGTACTACATATGCCATTGGAAAAAATTGATTCCGTAGAAATTTGTAAACCTGGTATGAATTCTTCTGCAAGAAGGTAGTCTAATTTTGTAAATTTTCTGGCATGATTAATCGCCTCTTTAATTTCGGATTTTTCTTTTATTACCTTCACACCCCTTGAGCCAGACTGGTCTACAGGTTTTAAGATTAAATTATCGCACTTAATAGAATCCCAGAATTTTACAACAGAGTTATAATCATACACTTTAGAAAAATGAGGGACAGGAAAACCACCCTCCAGAAGTTTATTCTTTAACATTAATTTATTTGTAGTTAAAGTTGATGTATACTTGCTTGGCCCTATCCAACCAAAATAATTTGATATTTCAGATAATATATGTGGTACGTCCGAACCCATTGTGGAAATTCCTTTTATATTCATACCATTAGATATCAGTTTTTCTAGCTCTGATATAACTTTATTAGTATTACTGAAATCAATATTAATAAATAAACTACAAAATTTTGAGCCAATTGATTTAGAGTTTGCATCAAAAACAATTGTTCCAAGGCCCATCTCATTAGCTGTTTTTATCATAAACAACTGATCGTGACTTGCTCCTAGGATTACAATATATTTATTCAAAAGATTTAAAAAGAGACAAGTTTAACCTAAATAGGCACCACCAGATACACTTAGAATTTGCCCGGTAATATAATTTTGATCTTCAGAAGCTAAAAATAAACAAGCAGATGATACATCGCTTGGTTTACCAAACTTTTTTAGCAATGTCATGTCTAGATATTTTTTACCATCTGGACTGTTTACTTCATCAAATGTCTGGTCGGTTAAAATCACCCCAGGAGCTATAGCGTTAACTAAAATATTATATTTTGCTCCATACCTAGCAACTACTTTTGTTAAGCTATTCACTCCAGCCTTAGAGACAGCATAGTGCACAGTCTTAGGTCCATGATATTGAGATGCTGCCGATGAAATATTAATAATATTCCCACCACGTTTTTTCATATGCTTAAATACCTCTTGACAACAAATAAATACACTTTTCAAGTTATTTGACAAAATATCATCCCAATCATCATCAGTTATATCTTCAAAAAACCCTCTCCTATTTATTCCAGCATTGTTTACTAAGATATCTATTTGACCAAACCGAGATAAAGTTTTCTGAAACAAATTTTTTACCTGTTTCCTATTACTTACATCTGCTCTAATGACTATAACATTTTTATTGATTTTTTTAATCTTTGATTCTAGCTCCAATGCAGATTCTTTATTATTTTTATAGTTTATAACTACATTATAATTTTTTTCAGAAAATAACTGAATAATAGATTTTCCTAAGCCTCTAGAGCTGCCAGTGACAATTACAGTTTTGCTATTTTTAGATTTCATTTTGGATAAATTGATTTTTTATTTTTTCTAAGGCAGTGTGAGGATCAATACCACAATATTTTGCGAGATCTAACTTTTCCCCTGTTGGTACAAAAATATCATCTATACCGATTCTTATCATATTTAATTTACTACCATTGTCTGCTAGTACTTCGGATATTTGCGAGCCAAGGCCTCCTGATAAAGTTGACTCTTCATATGAGATTACATTTTCACATTTTCCAATTAATTCAATGATTTTATCCGTGGGTGTAGGTTTTATTGTACGCACACATGCAACTGAATACTCACCCATATTACTTTCTTTTATCAATTGTCTTAATTCTAGTGCCTGCTCTAAAGTATTACCAATACAAAAAATAATTCCAATATTTCCTTTAACTACTTCACATATATCCTCATTAAAACTACTGAAATTCTTTACTTCGTTTTTTGAAATTGCCTCATATGGATGTAAAATAACCATTGGCCCCTTAGGATTTTTCAATCTATCTTTAATAGTCTGACTCATATCATAACTATTTACTGGATAAACTATATTAAGATTTGGAATTGATCTCAAATAAGGAATATCGTATATACCATGATGTGTGGGACTATCTAAACCTGCAAAACCGGATCTAACACCTAAAATTGTAACAGCTAAATCCATAAAACACATATCGTGAATTAGTTGATCGAATGCCCTTTGCATAAAAGTAGTTTGAAAACAAACTATTGGTTTTAAACCATCTAAAGCCATTCCACATGCCATCACAACAGCATGTTGTTCAGCCATACCAACATCAAATATCCTTTCAGGGAATTGATTTTTTAAGTCGTCAAGTGAAGATGCGTATGGAGTAGCAGGAGTGATTACAAACACTTCATCATCTTCAACAATTTTTTCTTTTAAAGCTTCAGCTGCAACTACTGCGTAAGTTTTACCTGCAATAGTGGGAGATGCACCTTTGCCATTACTCGGATTGAAGGGCATTGAAAAATGCATTTTATAAGGATGCTCAGCAGCAAAATCAAGGCCATTACCTTTGATAGTTTTAACATGGACTATTGATGGGGAACTACAATTTTTTGCTAACTCATATGCATCAACAAGATTTGAAATGCTGTGCCCATTTTCTACGCAAAAATATTTTATTCCAAATCCATCAAAAAAGTTCCTGCAAAGGTGTATATAATCTGTATCACTAGTAATTTTATTTATTCCACCAACATTTGGAGCTATTGCCATTCCATTGTCATTTAATATAATGACTAATTTTGTATTATGAACAGACACATAGTTTAAACCTTCAAATGCAAGACCCTCAACCAATGACCCGTCGCCGATAACGGGTACCACATAATTTTCTTTATTTTTTATTTCATTTGAAAGTGCAAGCCCACAAGCAATACTTAAAGAAGTACCCGCATGACTAGCGTCAATAATATCATGCGCACTTTCAGACCTAGTTATAAACCTACTCATCCCATTAGGCTGATTTAATGTCTTTAAATCTTTACCCCTACCAGTAATTATTTTATGCGTGTAACCTTGGTGCCCAGTATCAAAGATAATTTTATCTTTAGGCGAGTCAAAAACACGATGCAATGCAATGGTAAGCTCAACCACACTCAAATTAGCACCAATGTGACCTCCAGTTTTTGAAACTGAACTTATCATATACTCTCTAATTTTCACTGGTAACTCATTTAATTTATTAATATCTAAATCTTTTAACTTTTGAGGAGTCAAACTTTCGATAAAATTATCATTCATAATATTTTCTTGTCTTAGTTTATTTTAATTTTTTGTAATACAGCTTAACAATGAAAAGGTTGATATAACTGATGTAAATTTATTAAAAATATTAAAATTTTATTATATAAATCCCACGTTATATGTCTTTTAAGCTACCATCCGAACCAAAATATATGGCCTTTCTGATACCTAATTTTTTAGCTTCATTTTGAATTTCATTTCTATATCTTCTCGAAGCTATATAAACTATTGAATTTTCATCAATATTCTGAACTAAATCTTTGGGTTTATAAATCTTAAAACCATTTGAATTGCTGATGATATCTGATAAATATTTATCAATTAAAAATAAATAATCATTTGGTTTTAGCCTCCCAAATTTTATTAAACAATCAAAAATTCTTCCTGCACCCCAAATGAAACATTTTCTTTTTTCTAAACAATATTTATTAATCTGAGTTACAGAACTAGAAATAAGTTCTCTATTAATATGAATTTTATCTTCATATTTTCTCAATTCCATTAAAACCTTGTCATACCTTTCATTCATTTTAATTTTATCGTTTTTAAGATAATTCTTATGCTTTTTTTCTAAAATAAAAATTATCTCTGAATCAAATGGCTCACTGCAATATTTTACTCGAAATCCTGTATTTTTAATAAAGTTTAATAATATATCATACTGAAAGTGAAAAGTGTGAGTATCTATGAAATACTCTTCAACTATGTCATCATGGAATATAATATTCGGAACAGCAAGGAAAAATACACCTCCATGCTTTAATGCTCTAAAAACTTGTCTTAAAACACTATTAGCACTTTTTACATGTTCAAGCGTGTGTACGCAAAATGCAAAATCAAAAATTTGAGAACCTAAATCTACATTTTCAACCCTATCAATAATCAAATTTACCTTTTTATCATTACAATATTCATCTGTAAGGGATGCATCAGTCTCTATCCCCGTAAACTTTTCATAAATAAAATTTCTAGTAGCCCATTTATAAAAAGCTCCTCTATTCATCCCTATATCCAAAATATTACTAGTATTAATATTTAAACAAAACTTGTTCAATAGAGTCGAGTATTGACCTAAGGCTAAAGTTTTTGTGTATTTATAGCTAGCTCTATCAGCATCAGATGACATATTACCTTCAGGCCTTGAAGGATAATTTTTGAAAGATAAACTTTGAAGACATCCACATTTTTTACAAATAAAAAGCTTCATACCCCTCTTGGTATTTATGGGATCATATATATACCTAGTTTCAGAGCCACACAAATCACAAAAATATTTAGTATCTAACATTATACTCTATTTGTCCTTCATAACCAAAGTTATTTGCAATTTCACCACATATAAAATTGTAAGATAATCTTTGTTCTTTTGTTAATAGATAATCTTTGGGAACGACAACATTATTTGGCCTTTTAAGGATATTCATAGATATAGAATTTTCTTCAATGCCTAAAAATTTTAAAAAGGTATTAAATGTCTGTTGCTTTGAAACTAGGTCCTCAAGCTTGATGAATAAAAACTTATCATCATCAATTACAGATTTTAACATGCTGATTTGCATATTTATTTCAGCCCAATACCAACATAGAAATTCAAATCTATTTTTAGCATTTGTTTTTACAATACACTCCCCATAGTTTGGCAATGGCCTCCAATATTTTTTTAAAGGCGGTGGCTTTATATTTTTATCTGGATAATCAAGCCACATCTTCAATTTCTGAACATGCTCAGAATTATACATTATTTTTGGAAATTTGTTATAAAATGAACTTACCACTTTCCTTCCGTCTCTTATAAGATGGATAAATTTTGCATTTGGAAAAATATCCTTCAAAATTAAACATATCCAAGGGAGAGCATTTGAAGAATCAATCCAAAGCTTACTTTTCGAAAACATTATTTCTTTTTCATAGGTATTATGTATCAGACTTTTAACAGAATCAGCATTCTTCAAACCCAATTTATGCAATACACTAGATTCTAAAATCATCTCGAATAAAAATTCATGGTTGGCGCATATATCATCAAATCCATCAAATAATTTTGAAATTGTATAAGTACCACATCTACCACTTCCTAAAATAAATACAGGTCTAGTGTTTTTCATTATATTCTATATTTTTTGATTATCATGAAAACTTAACCGAAATATATAAAAAGAAATTTCTCAAGCAGAAATTTTTCTACCGAAAACTATCAATTCCCTTCCAATTCCTAATTCTGAAAATGAGTCATATAAATTATTTTTTAAATTATTTTTCCCTGCTTTGTTTAATTGTTTTTCAAATTCCATTCTCATGTTGTGACATTGTCTTCCTAAATCATCATCATCAATGTAATTCTTTCCCATCATAAGAAAAATGTCAATTGGGAAGGTAACCGTTGATTTAATTGGTTTAAAGAAACAATCTATCATCATTTTTTTTAATGATTCCATATTAAAATAATTTAAATGATGTGGGGGAGATTCCCACCAAGCTGGATAACCCATACTGTCTCTTAAAATTAACTGAAAGGGGTTGTAATCATTCGGAACAGAAATACATAAAATACCATTCTCCTTTAACTTTGCCCATGAATTATGCAATAATTCCTTCGGGTTAGGAATATGTTCTAAAACTTGAGACATATGAATAGCATCAAAAAGCCCAATGTCACGAACACTTTCTTCATTAAAAAAATCATTAATTACATTTAAACCTAATGTTTGTATGCTATATTGAGATGCGTCTTTTGATGGCTCAAATCCCGTACAATCCCATCCTCTATCAACACCTCTTTTTAAAAAGTAACCTGTACCCGATCCAACATCTAAAATAGATCCTCTCTTTCCTAAATTGTCCTCTAATATATCATATCTTTGATCATAATTGATATTCCACCAATCTAAATCTTCCTCCATTCTCTTAATATAATCAGGTTTAACATCTGAGTAGTATTCTTCTGAATAGACTTTTTCTATTAAAGATGGGTCAGGATAGGGGAAAGAATGAGCGTACCCACAAACAGTACACTCTAAAATATCAAATCCATTTTTTGACCCTAATATTTTTCCTGTACAATCCACTTTAAAATCCAAATTTCATTTCAATTAATCTTAACATTTTAGATGTATGAGTTGTGCCAAATGTTATTAAAAAATGTAATAACATTTTGTACTTTTCTTGTATTGCAGCGCCAAAATATAAAAATTTTTAAATTATCATTGATGTAATTTTTTTAAGATTTGATATTTCAAGTCTATTAGCATTAAATGGCAATAAATGATTCAAAAATAGTCCTATAATTCTATTAAAATAATCATTATAAATTTCATTTTCTACTCCAACTACATAACCTCTATTTTCTCTACACAAAAGCTGTGAAGATATCTTATGATCTTCTGTCCTGCACATATAAAGTGCTGGTATACCTAAGGAAGCAAACTCGTATGCAGTAACTCCGAATGAAAGTAGTCCTAAATCAACCATAGTAAAAATGTCTTCGACTTTTTTTGGATCTTTAATTATTGTGCATTTTACATTGTTATCAAAAATAAATTTTTCCAGTTCATCTAGAAAAGAATAGCCAACACCAATTAATATTATAATTTCAAAATCACCATGAATTTCAATTAATAAATGTAAAAATTTTAAAGTATAGTTTTCAGGATCTGTCCCACCCATAGAAATTAAAATTTTCGGTTTATTATTTATTTTTTTTTTATATTGAATTGCAAATTTTTCATTCAAAATGTAATACTCTAATCCTACATTTAATTTACCTTTGTAGTTGTCCCAGTTCATTTTTTCTAATTGAGGAACCGGAGGGTAGAAAGCTAAGTTTGATTCAAGTCTTTTGTCTTCTGGATCATCAATTGTTACAATCTTTATGTTATGGTTGTATTTTATTTTTCTTAAATCTTTTCTACTCAAACCATCTCTTACATCCAATATCAATATGTTAGCACTTACCTTTATTATCGTATCTGTCATCCAGTTATAATAATTAAAGTTTTTTTCTTCAGATTTAATTATTGGAAAATATTTCCCTACTCTTGAAAAACCAATATCAGATGTTCTCATCGCAAAATTTATTTTGGCTTCACAATGCTTTTTAATGTAATTAGCAAGGACTAAACATCTTTCAATATGTCCCATACCAATTTCATTTGATCCATCACACCTGAATAAAATGTTAATCATTTAAATAAAAATAAAATGAATTTTAATATAATTTAAATTTTTCACATCCAATTTTTTTTGCGTGAACCCATTTTTTTCTTTTTTCGAATAAATCAACATTAAGGGAGCGATGCTTTATTTCCCCATTTATGTTGCCTAAGTATTTATGGCCTTTTAGATAAGATATTAAGTCAACAAAATTTATCGGTAATTTATTTTTATAATGATCATACAAATGCTTAGCAAACTCGTAATCCTCTTCCTCATCTACGGTTAATCGAAAATCATTATTTAATAATTGTGAGGGTAGTCTCATTTCTACAATTTTAAAACAGTGAGGATTATTTGCTAGATAAATACTACCTACATGCTCTTTATCTTCATCATCATTAGAAAGTTTAGAAATAAACTTTAAAGATTTTGAAGAAAATACCCCTTGACCTTCAAGGAGGGATGATTCATTTTTAAACCATAATACGTCAGCATTATGTTTTTTAAGAATTTGAATTTGAGCGTCGATAAATTGAGGATAAATAAATGGACAATCCCCAGTAACTCTAACATAATACTTACAATCATATTGGTTTATTAAATTGATGTATCTACTTAGAACATTATTTAATGATCCTCTATATAAATTAAAATTTTTTTGAATACAAAAGTTTTCAATTTCATCATCACTTCTATCATTCGAAGTAGCAACTATAACCTTATCAATATGTTTACATTGTAGAAGTCTAGTGTAAATATGAAAAAGCATTGGTTCGCCAGCAAGCGGTTTTAATACTTTTCCTGGAAGCCTGCTAGATGACATCCTTACTTGGATGATACCAAGACAATTATTCTTCACTAAATTTTGACCTCACTGGCTTTAACGGACGTAAGCCATCATAAGGGTCTGCTCGCCAATTCCTATCATTCATTTCAGATTTAGATGGTTTCAGCTCACTATTACCATCCGCATGGAAGCCATTATTAACATCGGAAATTACTCTAGAAATTTGCTCAGGAAGCCAACAGTGGCCTGCTTTGAATTCTTCTCCATCACCATCTAAATCAATGTGAAATTCTATAAATTGAGAATCATATTTATGAACAGCTCGATAAATGACAGCTGGAGAAACTGTATGGTCACTATAGCCAATCATTATTCTTTTTTTCATAGGATTAGAAATACCCTCAATCATCCTCTTCAAAGTATTAATTGAACTTAAATTAACATCCTTTACTGGAGTGGGGTATGCGCTATTACAGTGTAGTATTGTTATGTCATCACAATTACTATCAATTAACAGTCTTAATGCATCTTCAATCTCACTCTTAATTGCCATACCTGTAGAAAAAACAATAGGCTTTCCATTTTCAGAACATTTTAAAAATAAGTCTTTCCAAAGTAGTTCATAAGACGCTATTTTGTAAAAATCTACAAAGGGATCAAGTATTTTTACAGCATCCAAATAAAATGGTGTACAGCTAAAACTAATTCTATTTTTTAAACACAACTCATAAAGTTCTGGTATGAGCTTTTCATTTAGCTCCCAATGCTTTCTTAAACGATGCTTTTTACTACTTTTGAGGATTTCGTTTGAAAATAATTCTTCAATTTTAAATAATTGGAATTTGACAGCATCGAAACCAACGTCCGCTGCCATTTTAATCATATCCTGTGCTCTTCCCAAATCAGCGTTGTGATTCGATGAAATTTCAGCAACGAGAAAAGGCTTTTTCATACTAACTCTTCTATAGCGTTAACAACTATT
>PBGS01000055.1 GCA_002720115.1 Methanobacteriota archaeon | reverse complement strand
TGTGCTTGAACAGTACTGAGGGAATAGACACTGGCCACGGTCTGTCAGTACCATTTTGAGTTGAAGATTGCTTCGTCGTCTTTGAAGGATTTGAACTCGAGATGATTGCCGCACGGGTCCTTGATGAACATCGTTGCCTGTGATCCCGGTTGGTCTTCATACCTAGTGTAAGGACCCAGAACAAATTCGACCTCTTTGCTCTCCAAATTCGCTCTAAGATCGTGCCAATCATCCCATTCTAGGACAAGCCCAAAATGCATTGCAGGGACCCTTTTTCCGTCGACTGGATTGGTTGATAGGTTGGGCATTTCCGGCACTCTATGGGCTACTATTTGATGTCCAAAGAATTTGAACACACATGATTCTTCTTTCTCTCTACCTGTTGTACAACCTAGGACTTCTGTGTAGAACTTCCTCGCTGCAGGCAGGTCATCTACTGGGAATGCTAAGTGAAATGGGCGCAAGGGTCGGTATTCTTCCTCGCTCATAGTTTCCACTTCACGCTGCAACCGATGGATTCGGTTCGGTTAACAGGTGGTGTTTCGCCCATAGATAGTGAATCCATTGCATCGGATAGATCGCTGGTTGTTGCCTTCATAGCATTACGAGGAGAGTTATCCAAGCGACCTCTGTATACTACCACGCCCTCTCCATTAACCAAGTAAAACTCAGGAGTTCTTTTTGCACCCCACGAGGTAGCAACCTCTTGTGATTCATCATGCAAGTAAGGATATGGCATTCCTTTACCAGCTCGCTTAACCATATTCTCAAAGGAGTCTTCTGGGTAGTTATCAGGATCATTTGAGTTAATTCCGACAAAACCCATTCCTAGTTCTTCAGCCTTCGCTGCAGCCTTGTTCATTCTGTGAATACTTCCAACTACGTATGGGCAATGATTGCACTCAAAAACTATCACTGCGCCTACTTCTGTAATTACATCATCT
Source organism: Methanobacteriota archaeon (assembly GCA_002720115.1). Taxonomy (GTDB): domain Archaea; phylum Thermoplasmatota; class Poseidoniia; order Poseidoniales; family Poseidoniaceae; genus MGIIa-K1. Next base: position 19,690 of record PBGS01000055.1, on the reverse strand, counting down.
AGAGAAAGTTCTCCTCCACCATTTGCATTTGGTAGAGTGAAACCGCTTACAACATCACCAGGTTCGTATCCCATGTTAACACCGAAGAGGCACTATCATATCACATTGTGGCTATAGCCATTTCACATTCTTCACGACGGCGACGAGCAACAGTGTGCTCGGGCTCAATCGCAAGGACCCCGTTCCAAGCGCCCAACGCTTCAGAAAATCTCTCTGCCTTGTGGTGAATTGCTGCTATACGCAGGCGTGCACCCAAGTGGTTGCCGTCACAACGTACCGCCGCCTCAAAGTCATTGAGTGCTGATTCTTCTTGCGCCCAGTCAAGGTATAGTAAACCTCGTTGATGCCATGCTTCAGTGTGTTCTGGCGCTAAACGAAGCGCTTCGTTAAGCGGTGCTTCGGCCTTTTCTGGCCTATCCATTGCCATAAAACAAGATGCGAGTTGGGTTAGTGCATGGTGATGATGAGGGGCATCTTCTACAATCTGCTCTAAGTCATCTTTGGCTTCTTCCCAGTTTGAAAGCATCATGTTTGCTTCTGCCTTGCGCAGTTTAGCCAATGCCAAACCTGGTGCTAACTCCAATAGTACATTAGCATCATCCAAGGCGGCTTGTGCATTTTCGTTTGCCATGTGAATGCTAGTTCTGTTAAGGCGTGCACGCACGTGAGTGGGGTCGATTTCAATGGCTTCATCAAAGTAAGTCAAAGCGCTTCTTAAGTGTCCTTGCCTTGCTGCAATGTTTCCTCTCACATAGGATACAATTGCTCCTTCTCCTCGAATTGATGCTGCGTCTATATGCTGAGTTGCTCCTTCCAAGTCTCCTTTATCAAGGCACAACAAAGCAGATTCTGCTGCCGCACTTGGGTCCTCATCAGGGAGCAGTCTGCGAGCTCGAGTTAGTGTCTCACTTGCTTCTGCTTTCTTACCAAGTAATCTCTGAACACGAGCAAGCCCAAGCCAAGCAATTCCAGATTCTCTGTCTATCTCCAGTGCGGCTTCAAAGGACTCTGCTGCGTCTACCAATAGCGATTGATCTGTATCTCCAGTACCATCTCTAAGCCGGTCTGCACTTGCCAAATGCATTCTTCCTTCGACTACGTGTAAATCTGGATGAGTTACACCTTCAGGTGTTGAATTCAAGATATCCCATGCCTCAGTGTGGCGACCTTGCAGCAATCTGCGGCTTGCGATTGCCGCACGAAGGTGTCCATCTGTAGCATGCTTGACTAAGCTCTTCTCAAGTGCTTCATCAGACTTGACTTGTTCTCCACTAGCCTCTAATAAATCAGACTTTAACATGATTAATTCTGTTCCGCCTGCATCCAATGCAACTGCGTGAATTGCTGCTTTGAGGGCTTCAGAAGAGCGCCCATGGCTTTCAGACAATACCTTTGCACGAATAGCCCAAGCCGTTCCGTTTTGACGATCTAATTCCAAACACTTGTCGACACTCTCAAGGGCTTTTCCTTTCTCGTCAAGAGCGTATAATATCTCACCACGAGCGCACCAGTCGGCTGAGCGTGAAGGGTCCTCATCTAGAGCGCTCTCAATAGCCTCTAGTGCCTCCGAGCGTGCGCCTGCACGTTGACGTAAGCCAGATAGTAAAGAGCGGTCGGCAGGTGTATCAAGGCCTAGGGCTTCTAGGCGCATTATGTCCTTGTGTGCATCCTCATCACCCATGGTTGCAAGCAAATGGGCATGCGCTCGCAATAACTCAGGGTTGTCTGGACTCAATGCCAAGCGTGCATCTAACCAACGGCGCCTCTCGAATTCATCGCCTGAGAGAATTGCAGTGTGTTCTAGAATTCTTAGAGTGATATCATCGCCTGGAACCGAGGCGTGTGATTGTAACAGAAGGTCCCTAGCACGGCCTAATCTTCCACTCTCAAGTGCTACTAGTGCAATTCTTCTCGCATTTGGAGCTGTGAGATACTCCATCTCATCTATGGCCTCAAGCAAAGAGACGGCAAGTCGTGCCGGTCCCGGTGCTAACAAAGGAGTTGTTTCGTGGTCTGCGGCTAAGGGTATACCTGCAACCAGGGTTTCTAGAGCATGTATAGCCTCACCTTGTCCTTGTAAAGCTTCGAATGCCAAGATTGTTCCATCCAATTCTGGATGAGCCGCACGTACGCCATCAAGTCCAGCAACAAGTCGCTGAATTCTGTCTTCTATTCCATCCATTCTCTTGCCCATTATGGCAGAAGAGGACGCCTGCGCTTCCTGCAGGAGGATCATACCATCGCCCAGTCCGTCCAACGATTCGTGAGTCTTACTAAGCCACCAGCCTAGTCCCCCTCCTGCTGCGAACAAACCGAGTCCCATCGAGACGGTGATCGGGTCCATTAGAAGCCAGCCTCTTCCTTGAGGCTATATGCTCTCCTACGCGACAACTGCACTAGAGGACGTTTCGCAGACCTATACATGGGGGCCGAAACCAAGGACTAAGTCGATGAATTAAGGTAAGTTCAAACGCATGAACCGACCAGTCGGGGCAAGGGGTGAGAAAAATCGACGATAAGACTTGGTGGAGTGAACGCTTGGATGCGTGGTCCCAAGAGGGTTTCAACGTCGATTCGTTTCGTGAAGAGATTGTTGCAGATCCTTCCTCTGCAAGCGACCTATTGATGAAATTTGATTCTCTGATTTCAAAAAATAGGAGTCTCAGAAAACGTGTCATATCCTCCTCAATGTCTAGGCAGGAAAAACGTAAGTGGTTGGAGACATTAAATGTTGTAGAAAATACCAACCAAGTACTCGAAAAATGGAACGCTGATGCTTCTATCAATCGCCCGTGGGAGCCTTACGTAAACAAAGCCGAAAACCGTTGGGCAGAAAGAGGAAGACGTAGCAATCTCAGTGCTATTGTCAAGCGATTGAATAATCTTGACCCTTCTTCATACTCTGCTTGCCAGCCACTTTTGATTTTGTTTGATGACGTTAGTAGTGAGCATCTGATTTCCTCTATGCTTGAAGAGATAGAAAATGACGAAGCAAGAAGGCGTAAAGTCATACATGAAATGATCGAGCTACTTCATGTGGAAGGAATTGATGCTTCAGACGCAAAAAGTATGAATCTCAATAACGCTCTTGAATATCTTTCAACACTACAGTACACAGCAGATGAAAAAAGAAAAAATCGACTTAGAATCGAAAAAGAAATACGGCCATATGATGATGAGTTAGCAGATCGTTTAATCACGAAAAATAGTGACGATTTGAATGATGAGGTGAGTGCGATTATCAATAATCTCGCAGAAAGATTATCCGCGCTCACAACAACTATAGAGCAATGGAAAGGCCTAGGAATTAAATTCCCAAAAGGCGGGAAGGTACTGCCCGGTGATTTACTTGATTGGGAGGCAGGATTGCCCGAAATAGAAACCGCCGTCGAAACTCATCTGAGAGCATTAGAGAGGTGGAAAGATTTTGCCACATTATGGCCGGATAAATGCGAGAATACCTCCCTGGCTGGAAGACTTGATATGACCGAAGAATTTGTAGATTTAGTGGATTCCCTCGACCAAGAATGGAGAGAATTTGAACTAGAAGGAATGGAGATTATCAACTCATGGGAAAGTAAGGGGTTTGCGATGGATGTATGGCGCTCGAGATTAACTGAGGAGCCAAGAAGCACGATCACTTGGATGAAGCGGGAAGAAGGGCACTACCAAATCGCCGAAATCATAATCCAAGACTTAATGGCGTTGGATACATCTATTGATGGAGAAGAAGAGGTCATTCGCAGAACAGCAATTCTAAGAGAATTTGATCTCAATTTAGACCTGCTTGATGAAATGAGAGACTATGTAGACACCAGGTCCAGAAGAGCTGCAAGACACCGTTCAATGTTAGAATCTGATTGGATGGAAATGGTAAGGAAGGGGCTTGTAAGTGATGTTGCGACCGCCTCATTATCTCTTTCAGATTTTGAAAAACTAATTGCTGATTCGCAAACAAACAAAAGGGGTTCAGGCATTCCTATTGGAAGATTAGAAGAAAAGATAGAAGAGGAAATAAATGAGTGGTACCAAAATGGATTTTCTGTTGATTCTATGAGAGAGATGCTTCGAGCAAATCCTGTTGCATTAGGCCTGCGCCTAACCTCGATCCGCGAAGCTGTGTCCAAGCATGAACAGTTACGCCGTAGAGTCTCAAGCCTCGACTGGACCAGAGATCCTGAACTCTCTATTGGGGTAAATCTTGATCTTTCGATGCCGGATAGACTGGAATCTCTTTCCTCAAGAATTCAAAGCCTGATGATGGACTTGGCACAGAAAAAAGTGGTCGACCCTGAGTTTAAATTCATTGCATGGAGGCCAAGAACGCGCTCTAGACCCATCCTTATGCCGATTCCAAAGAATAGTGTAGAAGATGCAATGGAAGCAATTCTAGAAGAAATGGAATTTGAAATTGAAGACGATAATGAAGAGATTGGGGAGCCTGTTGGTATTGAAGTCGATGAGGAACCCGTCCCAATTATAGAGCCGGCTACCTCGGAAATTTCTGAATTACAAGTAAAGGAAATCAATGACACAATTATTGATGATGTCGTTGGAGATAAACCGATTACAAAAGCAACAAAACTTAGTGAAGCGCCTGGAAATGTAGATGAAATCATTCGCTTAGAAAGCATGGATGAAGAGTCTGTTTCTAAACCCAAGAGAGATTCCAGTAAGGACGACATTACGATAAATGCTGATGCTGATTCCACTTCTTTGCAAAACCTACTCAGAGCATTGGGGCTTGCACAAAATGCAGATATCCTTGAGGATAATGGAGATGTTAACGTTGTAAGGCGTGCTATTGCGTCACACGTTGGTATAGAGCCTCGAGATACGAGGGTTGATAGATTACTGAGACTGGCTCTCCGATTAATGCCCAAAGGAGATTCTAATGATAGCCAAAGATACGCCTTATTGTCTACCTTAGGCGACCTTGCATCGGGCTTGTCGAAATGGACTAGAACCCGTCTTGAAGCAAGGCACAGCGGGCCTATTGGCCATTTACTAAAAGATGCAAAAACTCTCGGAGAAGCACTAAACCGGATTCCAGGGCCCGGAACACCAATACCTCTTGGAAGCGATGATTACACCCTTCCTGCACTGGAGGATATCGAGGGGCTTTCTAATGAGGTTAATGTACTCAAGCGAAGGGTTATGCTCGCAAGTTCGGGCGGCGTAAGGTAACTAATCGCTTAGATCTCCCAAGAGATTGTCCTTCTCATCATCTGTGAGATTATCTTCTCGAGGGGCAGCTTGAACCAGTACTGGGGGCGGAGGTGTCGTGCTTTGTGGCACCCCTAGCGGCATTATGGGAGAAGCCCCCGCTGGAGGAGGAGGAGCAGGAATGCCTGAGATCCCGGGAGGCGGCGGGAGCGTTCCTGGCAAAGGCGGAGGGGGCATTCCTGTGGGATTTGGCGAGGGAGGCAATCCCGGGGGCGGCGGTGTACCAAGCGCACCCGGCGGAGGAGGAATCGCTCCCGGCAAAGGAGGTGGTGGCATTCCTGCGGGATTTGGCAGAGGAGGAGGTGGTAGCGGCAGCGCTGGCGAGGTCGATGCTGCAACTTGGGATGATGCCGCATCTGGCAGCGCCGGAGGCGGAGGAATCGTGATTGAACTGGTACTAACAGCAGGGGATGTGGCTTCTGAAGGAATATCTGTATTGGGTGCAAGGGACTCGGGTTTCGTCTGTAATTTCTCCTGTGTCTGAGAATCCGCTTCGCTATCTGTAGATTCTGAATCGGATATAGAATCCTGTTGTGTGGTTTTGGATTCTACAGTGGTGTCGTTTTGTTCAACATCCTGCACAGGCTTGCTTTCAACATATTCATCTTCAGCAGTAACATTTTCATCTACCAGTGGTTCCTCAACTACCGATTCTGTAACTTCTCCGATGTGCTCTACAGAGGGAGAGGTTGTTGCCTCAGGAGAATTATTGATTGGAGGTGGTGTTTCTGGTGTTGAAACGGCCGGGGGTTCTATTGCAGCCAACATTTCTTCTTTCCGTGCTGCTCTTGCCTCGATTTCCTCCTGCCTAGCCTTCCTCTCCGCTGTAAAGCGCTCTGCTATTGCCTCCGCTCTTGCATCAAGCATCTTAGTGTCCAATTGTTCACCACGAAGGACCCCAATCATCGCATCATCTACCATATCCATTGCTAGATTTGTTAGTTCTCTGTTAGATCGCCATCTATTGACGTAAAATGGATGATTTCCTGAATTTGTTGAAATTACAAATCGTTCTGGATCCATCAATTGCAAAACAGCAAGCGATAATGCAATTACAAATGGTATCAGGAATAATGCGCTTATAGTGAGGGATGATATCGCTGACGCCCCAGCAACTACCCACCAAACTCCCTTGAAATCATCTAGCCAGTCTAACCTTTGATGGGAAAACCCGGTGTATGAGTCTCGACGTGTGGCTAAAATGTCGTTAACCGATGGGGATGCTCCAATTCGTTCAATTTTTGCCACTCTAATCAACTCTTCATCCACTAAAATGGAGAGCGTACGATCGCCACATGATGACTCCTTGAGGACGAACTCATCCATGTTTGTCCCTGATCTTACCCCTCGAGCACGCATACGCTGAGGCCCATCAACCCATGATTGAAGAATTCCGCTAAAGCCTGCAACAATCGCTGATGACGTTGCAAGAAGCGCCAAAAGAGGGCCTTCGCCCCACTCTAGATCATAATCAGTTTCTGGTAAAATCAAAGACCAAACCAATACGGATAATCCAAGCCATACACCCGACCCCCCTGACAGCAAATTTGGTAGATTAGAACTGGCACCTAACATGGACCTTACTTGCATCACAGTGGCCACAAGCAGAATTACTGACCCGGCAATCAGCATTATCATCGCTACAAAACCTGCTTCGTGGTAATCGCCAATGTCTCCACAGGCCTCATCCACAACAGAGGATGATTCGCCCTTTAGCTCGGCCAGACAATCATCATGCATTTCTCCCAATTTTTCAGTTGTCGTGTCGCATTCATCATCCAAACATACTTCCGCTGAAACTTCAGTCAGACTTGTATCAGATTTTATTGAAGCGTCGCCAGATTCTTCAGTATAATACAACCATGATTCGTTTATTACTGAGTTTGCTGCTAATACCAAGGCAAAAACCGTAAGCGCTAAGGCGATTTGTGACCCAGAATTCCTCTCAATAGTAACGGCTCGTGATAGTGGTGAAACCACCGTATCATCTTCGCCCATAGTGGACATGTGGAAACAATTCACTCATGAATTTTAACCATGAATGGTGCTTAGGCATGCTTTTCTGTCAACCATGCTTTGACACCGTCACGTGCTGAGAATCCTTTACCTTCCTTTGTACCAACCACAGTTTCAATCGATGCCTCAGATGCTATGTCGAGAATCCTGTCACTAACTGGTCCATTGAATACAATTGCTACAGCACCATCCGCTTCCTCAGCAGCCGCTGCAAGTTTAGCAGGACTTACCGCATCGGAAATTGTTCCGTCTACATTGACAAAAACAGCGTTGTTCTTCTTCAACTCAGCTATGTGGTCAAAGTATTCGTGGATTTGTGCTGGTGTTTCTTCGACTTCATCTATCTCATCAAGCCAAGCATCAGCATCTTCAGTAGGTTCGTCTTCAGGTAACTGTGAAGCGAACTTTCCTGCGTCTATCTTTTGTGAAAGGCACTTTGTGACTGTCTTTTGTGGTAGTAACTCCCATTCTTGGCCTACGGGTGCTTGAGCAACGAAATCAATCTTCAGCGTCTCATTCAATTGGCGGAAAAGCATTTCTCCTCCCCTGTCTCCATCGATTGCAAGAATTACAGTTGATTTAGAATTAGCAAGATCGACCAATTCCTGTTTTATTGAGCCCGCTCCGTCGCAAGAGATTGCATTCTTTACTCCAAAATTCAGTAGGTTTCTCACATCATTTCTTCCCTCAACGATAATCAGTGATTCACTACTCTCGATATTTGGCCCGCATGTTAGTCCGTGGTAATTTTTTGCCGTACCTACGGTTAGAACGCTACGAACCTCTTCGATAACAGTCTTAGTAGCTGCATCACCGGAATTGACCATTTCCAGTAACAGGTCTTTAGCCCTGTCGATTACTGCATTAACCTTTGTAGAGCGAACGTCTTGAATCTCTTTTACAACTATCTTAGCGGCACATGGGCCTATTCTATCTATTGTCTCTAAACTCGATGCGATAATCGCCGTCTCTACATTATCCATGCTACTTGGAATCAAAATTTCTCCATTCACCTTTCCGCCGCTGCTCTTTACCTCGACATCCACGTGACCAATCCTGGCCGTGCGTTGCAATTTCCTGAGTTCAAGATCCTCCCCGAGGAGGCCTTCTGTCTGACCCATAATTGCGCCAATTATATCCTTGCGCTGGACGTTTCCATTGACCTTTAGGTCTGCTTTGATGAGGTATTTCATGGCCTTGGCTTTGCCTCCGCCTTTCCCTCCTCCGTTGTGTTTTCTTCCCATTAGAATCTCTCCTTGTCCTTCCTTAGACACTCCTTTTCAGTGAGCCTTTCGGCACATTTTCCAGGGTGACCAAAATCGCCAAGCAATGAGGCGTTTATGGTCGTGAATTGGATTTTGGACAAACACTCCGACAGACCCACCCTTATTGAATCCTATTACTACAATTTGAGGAAAAATAGGATTTCAACTACAAGCAATGAGGTTCAAGAGGTAAGAGTTCTACGGTATTCTGTGACCGGCGAGACTATAGGGGCGCTTACCGTGTTCAGGACAACTACCGAAGTAATGCTTCGTGACGGAGTTTTGACACGCGAAGAAAAGCGCTTAATCATCAAACTCGCTAACTCCTTAGGCCTATCACAAGACGAGCCTGCAGAGATTTATTCTGCTATCCGAGAGAAAAGAGAAACATCTGCCGGGAGAGAGGTTACGCCGAACGAGCAACGTCTGGTTTACACAAGAGTCTTCGAGGTTGCAATCGTCAATGCCTCTTTATCCAAAGATGAGTTTGCCGTTCTCGCACATTTGAGAGATCAATTCAACATTAACGATGATGATCATGCTAGAATTGAAGCCGATTTACGTGACATGATTCGTCAAAAGACCGAGGATGAAAACGTGGTCGAAAAACTTCTAGGTACCCTCAAAGATAGTGTTTCACTGGTTGGAAGCCTGTTTGACAGTGTTCGTACAAAGAGTGCTTGAGGTGAGTACTTGGCCGACAAGTTAGATACCCTTTTCGACCAAGGCTTGCCCAAGGGTAAGAAAGTTCTATCCTTTCTGAAATCCGCTTATGATTGTGGTTCACAAGGGCTGGTGAACAGGTCGATTACCGACAAAGTAATCCAAAAAAGCGGCCTTGCTTTTCATATTGGAACTGACGATCCTACTATGAGAAGAATCGCATCATGGATATTAACTCATCACGAAAACAGAGTTGAGGAATTATACAAAAGATTGTGGAAAAGGTGTGGTCGAGAAGATGTTAAGCTAATCGGCCTTTTGATAGCAAATACCGAAGGCGATGCTTGGGGGAAAATGTTGAAAATAATCAACAAAGGAATACCTTTGGATTTAGTCCTGGAGGTTGCTGAAGAAATCAAGAGATCGGGCCGGAATATACCTAGTGTAGAATTTTTGACACGGTGGAATGCAACCAAAATACAGAAGCAGAATGCTATGCTGATAGCCTCACTTGACATGAAGGAGGAATATACGGACCTCGTTAAAAATGCGCCTCGAGGCGGAGAGTTGTTCGAACGTATCAGAAAACGCTCTCTAGACGCGTGAGTTTTTCTCTCTCTTCTGCACAGGCCTATTCATGGCAGACCGGTTCCTCCCTGCAGATGACCCCGTTTTGGAAGATGTATTGAATTGGACTGTCGAAAGGGATGCAAAGGATATCAGACGATTGTTAGAGTGGCTTCCCTTGGCACGGTCGTCCAAAGAAAGAAGAGCGCTGCTTGCTAGAGTACACGAACTGTTGAGTGAGGTTGAATTGTCGCTGAACGGATTAGATTCAATGCACTGAGGTTTGGTTTTGTTAACAGGTATTATTCTTGCCGGCGGAGAATCGTCTCGCATGGGCATAGATAAAGCCTTGATCAACTCTAATGTTGAAAGGCTTGCAAGTGAAATGAGAAGTGCGGGTTGTAATAGAATCATAGTAATGTGCGGAACTGATGAGCGTGCTGAGATGTTTTCTGAGGAATGCGTGACAGATAGTAAACCGTCACTTGCAGAGTCTATACTTGATTTGTTAGCAACACTTGATGGGGCCATCCAACTGGCTTCATGCGATGCGTATCTTGCTGATGCCGATTTGTTTTCGAAAATTAATGGCGTTCCCCTTGATGACTCAGGAATTCGCCAACCGCTTCTAGCGAAGTTTGATATCTCTACAAGACTTAATCACTCTTCTAAAATCACTGAAATGTTTGAAAATATACCCTCTTGTGAAGGAGGAATAAAAGCTAGAAACGTAAACACTCCTGACGAATTTAAGGCGATTGAACAATACCTTGACTAATCATGTCAATCACTTTTGGATATAGTAAGTGCTCTTTCTTTTTTACCCTTTCAGCGAGCGTTTCTTCATTATCGCTTGGAAGTACTACGACCTCTTCAGAAGCAATGATTGGGCCAGTGTCCATACCACTGTCGACGAAATGTACTGTGCAGCCAGATTTCTTCACGCCTGCTGCGATAACGTCTCTATGAGCATGTGCTCCAGGGAAATTTGGTAAAAGTGATGGATGAATATTGAGTATTCGTCCTGCCCATGGCTTAACAAAAGAGGGTGTTAGAATCCGCATATATCCAGACAGAATTATCAATTCTATCCCAAAATCGGATAAAACATCTAAAACTTCACTTTCGTGAATTAGCCGTCTTTCATGCTTATCTTCCACATCGGGTAAAGGGACGGCTATCGCAGAAACCCCAAGGGCTTCGGCCTTTGCTAGTCCGCTTGCTGAACTCCTATCACTAATCACAACATTTGTGATGTGTAAACAGTCTGTATCCTGCTGATGTCTGATTAAAGCCTCCATCCCTGAGCCTGAACCTGAGATAAGCACAGCAAGACGTAAAGGATCTTCGATACTTCCTACTCGGGGAAGTACCCATTCCTCTGCCATATCATATCGCAGAACTAATTCGCAAATAGCCCTTCTCTAGTGAGGTCGCATGTTTGCCAAAACTAAATTTCGATTTAACTGTGATAATTTGTTCAGTGACGGAATAAACGATGACCCGTGAATAGCATCGCTATACCACGTAAGTTGGCTTCATCGATGACCTCCTGGTCTCTAATCGAGCCCCCTGGGTGAACTATTGCCGAGGCCCCTGCTTCAGCCGCTTGCTCTATTCCGTCTTTGAATGGGAAAAATGCGTCACTAGCTAACACACAGCCTTTGCCTCTCTCCCCAGCACGTCTTGCTGCTATTCTCACGGCTTCAACCCGACTAGTTTGTCCAGGCCCGATTCCGACTGTTGCAAGGCCTTGAACCATTACAATCGCATTGGACTTGACCTGTTCGCAAACCTTTACAGCAAATTTCATTGAAGCGATCTGTTCCTTTGTTGGTTCTTTTTCTGTTACAACCTTAGCTTTACTCCAATCAATAATCGGGGCTTCCTCCGTTTGTACAAGCCAACCTCCTTCTATGGGTTTACGTACGGTTTTTCTTGGCAACGGAGATAATCTGTTGTTAGGCGAGGCGATTGTGAGGATTCGCCGGTTCTTTTTCTGCATAAGAACTTCTTTGGTTCCTTCCTCATACGCTGGAGCCATTAAGACTTCGAGGAATAATGGTGCAACTGCTTTAGCAAATTCCATAGTAACCGGCTCATTTACACAGATAATCGATCCGAACGCACTTTCAGGGTCGCTAGCTAATGCTGCCTCATAAGCTTCGGCCTGGGTTTTTCCAAGTGCTGCACCACAAGGGTTGTTGTGCTTAACAATGACACATGCATGGGGTGTATCAGGCCATTCATCTGTTGACAGAGCCCGACATAATCTCAAGGTAGCATCTGCATCTGAATAATTATTGTAACTCATTGCCTTGCCTCCTTCGACTGTGGCGGTTACGAGAGTTTCTCCCTTTGCAGCACCCGGTTCAACATAAAGCGCAGCGGCTTGGTGAGAGTTTTCCCCATAGCGTAATTTTTGCTTCTTGTGAGCGGCGACTGTCATCGTTTCCGGTAATCGAGATGATTGCTCTTCTGTATCATTACTATCCTCTGGTAAGCCATTCCATCGGCTTGCTAATTCGTTAGCGATCGCAGAATCGTAGGTTGCTGTGTGCTCGTAGGCTTTGAGGGCTAGATCTCGTCTGAAATCAGGAGATATATTCCCTGATTGTAATTTGGTAAGAACGAAGGAGTAATCTTCAGGGTCACATGTTATTACAACATTTGCGTGATTCTTTGCTGCGGCTCTGACCATTGTAGGACCACCGATGTCTATCATTTCTAATAACACAGAATCATCTAAAGGAGGTTTTACTGCCGCTGCATCGCTAAACGGGTACAAATTACATGCCACGACTTCAATCATAGGGTATCCTAGTTCTGCAAGTCCCTTAGCATCTGCTTCATTCTCTAGTCTACAAAGCAAAGGACCATGAATTGCTGGATGTAGTGATTTAACTCTACCATCAAAAATTTCTGGATGGTCTGTTACGTCCGAGACGCTGATAACGGTCAACCCAGCGTCTTTCAATTTCTTCGCAGTACCACCAGTTGATACCAATTCAAATCCAAGATCGTGTAGACCTTTTGCGAATTCAATTATTCCTGTTTTATCATAGACAGATAGCAAAGCGCGAGGACGGGCGGACTTATCCATACTCAATACCCGTTAGGAGAGGTAGCCGGGTCAGTCTCATGAAGGTGCCGACTCAGTCTCCCCGAGCAGAAATAACCTGATCGACCCTCAATAGGCCACAGGCGGACTCACAGGCAGCTGATATCGAATGCTCAATTGTATATGCAGGGAGCCATACGTTCTCAATCTCTCCGGGTGATCCAGATTGCGTTATTCCACTATTTGTTTTGCCGGACCGGTGTAAAGATCTTAATTGTAAAAGAGAGTCTATTCTATCGCCACCGGCATTTACTGCTAGAGCCGCTGGGATGCCCTCTAGTGCCCTGGCGAACGCTTCCATTGCCAGCCTTTCTCGACCAGCGCAACCCTCTGCTGCTTCACGAATCCTCAGAGAGGCCGCCATGTGCAAACTGCCTCCCCCCAAAACTATCGAGTCTTCCTCTTTTGCCAAGCAGGCTGAACGTAGTGAGTCGAATAATCCCCTGATGGTTTCTTCTGCAGCTACTCCATCTGTGCCCCCCACGAGAATAGTAACAATTCCTGAGCTATCTCCGACATCAAGGATTATTCGCTCTCTAACACCCTCTGGCCCCTCGAGCCTTTGATGTTCTAATCCACTAATACTGCCCAAACATGCAGGTATGTCATCAATATGGTCACATAGATGGGCGCCACATGCCTCGGCTATATCTTCAGCAACAGGCTTCTCAACGCCTCCAAGAGCGAAAATTCCTGAATCGGCAAGAGAATGTAGTATCCTGGAATCAATACTTTCCGCAGAAAAAATTGCTTTCGCCCCACATGATTTTACCTTCTCAATAATCAATTCGATTTTATGCTGCTCAGCATCTATGAATCGTTCATACTGCTCAGGTGTGCTAATTTCAATCTCTGATGATATTTTTGATTCTTCCAGCTCTAAAGGGCACGATAATACAGCCACTTTTACAGAACTTAATTTTCGTGGCATCCTCTCTAGGGCTAACCTTTTTTCCAAAATTAGTCCTCGGACTAACTTAGAGGTTGCTGGAGTTCCTTCTCCTGCTTTGGCCATCCGTACACGTTCATAGTCGCAGTCCGGTATAGAGTTTACAGCGCTAGCAATTAATTTTGATAAATGATTCAATGCGCCCTCAGTTGAGCGCCCAACGAGAGCGGTTCTGGCTACCAATTCTAGGTTCTCACCGATGGATGTAGCCCTTTCGTCTAACTCGTCCAGAGTGTGTGCGAGGGCCATCTCGTAACCTTTTACAAGAATCAGAGGATGTAGTCCCCTCTCCAGCAATCTTCCAGCCTCACTCATTAATTCGCTTGCTAAAAGAATACACGCAGTTACGCCATCACCGCATGCGTTTTCTTGGCTCTCAGCAAGACTAACAAATGCTTTTGCTGCTGGATGTTTGACCAACAACTCAGCAACTATTTTTGCACCATCATTGGTAACAGCCGCTTCACCATTATTCTTGTATAGCATTTTATCCAAGCCATTTGGTCCAAATGTGCCTCTCAAAACATTACCAAAAGCTATTGCTGCACCTACCAATTTCTGCGTTACACCGATACCACTGGTCACAGATGTTGTGGCATTAGTTATCCTAACCGGGGCCGTGCCCGAGCCGTCCGGAGATTGTGCCATGTTGCAAGCGAAATGATGCGCCTTCATCAATCCATCTTCTATCTAACCAACAAAAAAATCCAGAACATGGAGCATGTGATTAGCATACCAGTCGTCCATTTTAGGTGAGACAGGGCATGACTAGGGAGAGAGTTTTCCTTATCGATTAATTTTCTTGACTCTTTTTCTGTTAATTCTTTTTGTCCTAATGACCAAGCACTTGCGGCGACTCCGCCAGTTACCACTGCTAAAACAGCAAACAATATTGTTGTAGAAACCGTTGCAAAACCCTGATTGTACAATCCAAGTTTTGCAGGTCCAAGAAGAACCGCTAAAGAAGGCATGAAGGGCAGATAATAAGAGAAAAATATGCTTACTGCACTATGCTTGTTAGGCTCTTGTTCAGCCGTTACATTTTCGTGCCGCCAAACATAATGCCAGCCAGCCCAGTCTGCTACAGCGGTCATAACGCTGGCAGTGATAACCAACAACAGCGTAGACGTCATATTTAGTCTAATGAGGCATGTGTTCAATAGAGTGTCGGAACAAAAAGGGTCATCTTCTACGTTTCTTTGATTTGCGACCTCTTTTTGAGTACTCCCAAGCTTTAGACTCTCTTGCTCGGCGCTCTAAAGTTTCGTAGTGGTCCTCAACAGGAACCTGAACGTCATTCGGCATCTCCGCAAAAGATGATACTGATAATTTCATGCCCCCAAGTTCTTCTTGCAAGTCACGAATATTTTCACCACCCTTCCCAATGAGCGTCGCTACCACTCCTTTTGGGGCATAAATCTCAGCAGAATTTGAACTAGTAATTTTTACTGCGCATGATACACCGACCCAATCTCTAATTTTGTTGATTAATTGATCACGTGCCAGTGTTGCTATCGGGGTTGCTCCGTTAGCAGATTTTACACCGTCAACAGGGACAACTGCGATTTCTGATCCAAATGCAAACATCTCGTGTGTGATTTTACCACTTGGAAATTCAACCACTTCTATGACAGGTCTTGCAAGTTCCTCTTGCATTCCACTAGGTGGTTTAACGGTCATTCTCAATTCGAGAACTTGTTGAATTTGTCCTGCCTCAACATGAAGGATGGTGTCCAAAACTTGGCTTACAAGTCCAAGTTCTACTTTTCCAATCAGCCTCTGAATTGCTTCTAGTGCAGAATTTGCGTGAGTAACTCCAAGTAACCCCACACCAGCTAGTCTCACATCTGCAAATATCTCAAAGTCTCTAGCTCTTCTGACTTCATCAAATATGACAAAGTCGGGCCTTACTAAGAAGATTATTTCAGCTGTTTTTTCCAAATCTCCCTCAAGAGGGGCGTATTGAGTTATTCTGTTTGCAAGTTGCAAGTCCCTAGGAGCCTCCATTGTTTTGACCATCGCTCCAACATCTTCATCCAGATATTCTGCAATTGCTTGAGCCAACGTTGTTTTCCCCGATCCTGGGCGCCCACAAATGAAAACTCCTCGGTGATGGTCAGATAAACGTGAGATTAGTTTTGGGTCAATATCGTAATCACTCAGGGATAGTTTCGCTACAGGCCTTACTATCGTAATTTCTCTAGCGTCTGCGAAAGGAGGCCATGCACAAGAAATTCGTAAATCACCAAGCTGTATAACCTGGCAGCCTTTCCTATCTATTTCTAAAAAACAATCAGACCTATCTCGATTATCTTCCACAAGATTTAGTATCTCTTCCTGCAGTGATTCTAATCTTAATGTGTCCCATTTTCCATCATCTGCACCCTCTACATCTGAAAGTCTAAGATTTCCGATTCCGCCCGCCTTCGTGCGTGGAGGGCAATCTGCTTTCAAGAACAGAGTGTGAACATCGTCTTCCAATAGGTTCTCAAGAATCTCCGGTAAATCTGGGTGGCTGGAGAAGGTTGCCATGAGTAAAGGTGTGAGGGTTTAGGCTTTGACACTTCGCTCAAGCCCTAGCAGGTTCGAGGGAATAATAAGTCCACCAAAGATATGCTGTGGTTAATCCACAAATGACTATCCCTGGCCCGGCAGGCATTCCTATTGCTGTTCCTAAGACAACCAGAATCCAGGTACAGATTATGAATGAAACAATGGAGAGAATTCTCGCTCTGTCAATACCTAGCCATGCCTTGAGATCTTCCCAGCGAATCGCAGTCCAAACGACTACGAAGCCAAGAATGTAGACACTTGTGAAAATCATCGTGTAGAAAAGAGATTCCGTGACGAAATAATTGAACCCAATTGCCCCCAAAGAGGTAGTCCATAACTTCTGTAGAGGGTCTTCAAACCTCGTCAACAAAAAGAGTGCTGAGCCAAACCCAATTATGAGAAATAACGGGTTTGATGCACCAAAGGATTCGATTACTCCGGATAGTTCAGGTAGGGGCTCAAGTACGAATAGAGGTTCGGAGTCTTCAGGTGATGCGCTACCCGCCATGATTAATCCGAGATAGATTTGATTCTTCAATGTGGCCTTGATAGGAATCGATTCTGCTTCGCCCGTTCGGTCCACCTGACTCCGCGAAGTGCTGCTCCATAATCAGGCACAGGCGTCCATGATTTATTCTCGTTGAATCGCTTAACATTCCGCACCATATGCATCAGTTCCGCTTCGAGAGGGGAACACGAAGATTCACAAAATATCTCTTTCTCCTTACCATCTGAAATCAAAAATGCTCTATCATGAATTCCAAGGTCGATACGGAGAGAACCACTAGAGCCCGTTATCTGAATATTCCTTCTCTCCTTACTTGCCCCCCATGCCACATCGATTATCGCTTCAATGCCGTGAGGGAATTCTAGAGCAATTCTGGAATCAAGGTTGTCGCCCTCAACACTAACATTGTTAGGTTCCGATTCACTCATCAAGTGACACATCAAATCTATGGCGTGCACGCCTAGTGATTCTATCACATCACCTCCGGGGGGTGCGCTCCTTTGCGTTCTCCGAACGAATCTCAGGGTTTCTATTCTCCCCAGTTCTCCGTTGTTCAGCATTTGATTTGCCATAATGATTGCTGGATGAAATCTCAATAGTAATCCAACCCCGAGAATTCTTCCATGTTCTCTAGCGGTGGCAATCACATTGGCTGCCTCTGTTTCGCAATTCCCTAATGGCTTCTCAACCAGTACATGATTGCCTTCAGAGAGTAAATCTCGTGCCTGTTGCGAATGCATATTAGATGGTGTGGCAAGAATTACGAAATCGAATTGCAACCCTTGTATGCTAACAGTGGTTTCATCCGCCAACTCTGCAGCACTTCTTGCCTCATTGGATGGGTCAGCTACTGTGATGTGGTCAATCAACCCCTTATCCCTCATTGCACTAAGCACTGATAAGTGATTCAGGCCCCATCGGCCGCACCCAATTAACGCTACTTTTAGCATGAAAATCACAATGTAGAGAGAAATTAACGACCGGGGTCACTGGCGCTATCTTCAGACTCGTTTTCGGTTTCTTCAGAGGGTACATCTGATTCAATATTGTCAAAAGTAACGAGTTGAACCATATCCACTTCTTCCAATGTATCAAGTTGAGTCACCGTTACTCCAGCATGAGAAATTGCGTAAATGTAATCGCCCATGAAAATTGACCTGCGTATGTTGTAAGAATACCACCAATGATTTTCATCGGTTTGATAGAATTGCGAGTGGTCGACCTCGCCGTAAATTTCCAAACTTTGTTCTGTGACATTAATTATCATCAGCTTACTAACCCACTCATATTCGTAATGATAACGGCCATCATCATCATAGTGAGAACTAAAACGATATGTATTCATTGGAACTGCTAGCATGTTTTTTGGTTCCCAATATTGGAATGCTTTGTGCTCCCATGTGGCCTCTGACCAAGCCCAAAACCATCCTTCTTCGGGATTTTCAACCGGAGAGAGTGACAGTGTTTGAGCAAGTTGAGGATCAGAGAAATTAGAAACATCGAACAGAGAAAGGCGAGTATGCCCCCAGTCTAATCCTAGGCCGGTTTCCTCATCCGCGGGACCAAGACCAATTGTGAGGATTGCATCATCTGATAGAGGGTGTATGTATGTGGAGACTCCTGGAACCTCAAGTTCACCCATTATGGTAGGAGAGGTGGGGTCGCTAAGATCTATAGTCCATAGCGGGTCCATGTTCTCAAATGTAACAATGTAAGCCCTATCATCCAAAAATCTAGCAGACCATATTGTTTCATTGTACGCAATTCCATCTACTCTTCCTAGTTCCATTAAACTGCTCTCTCCAGTCTCAATATCTAGTGAGTGAGAGAGGGTTATTACGTGGTTTTCCATTGGTTCGGGGTTTTGCATCCACCACCGAGCCCATTGGCCAGTTGTTGTCGCCACCCTAACGACGCCTTCATGCTCTGAAATTGAGAACTGGTCAAGGATTGTGCCATCAACTCTCCCTGAACCGGAATAGGTTGTTTCACCTGGATCACTGATATCGAAGGTGTGAATGTTTGTTGATTCTAATATGTCGTCATGACCCCAATACCACCACCAGTCCCATGCGTTCTCTGTTATGATTAAGGTATCTTTAGACGAGTATACAAGAGGCCAATTTCCGACGATATGGTCGGCTTCAAAAGATAAAACATCAGAGTTCAGATCAATAGTGAATATGCTAGTGTATCCTCTGTTTAGTGCCCCCTCCGGTGTCGCGAAGTCGGAGCAATCGTCACCGCTGAGGTGGTGAGTGACTATGTCCCCGTCTATTCTTTCATGAACTTGAGGTAAAATATCCTTCAGAGATATATTTTCCATCAATCGTTTGTTATGTTGGATAGAATTTTGTGCTGCAATCTCACGCATGTTTCTTCTCTGCTCTTCGCTGTAATCTTCGTAATAGTAATCATCTGGATAGGTTAACCAAGTTCTCAAATCAGGGATATTCATCCAGGTGTGAGTAACCGCTCTTACTGTTCCAGATACTTCACGTGCTGTCAGGTAATATCCTTCGAGATATAGTTCTCTATCTAGCAAAGGAGTTGACGAATCTGAAATGTTGAATATTGTAAATTTTGTTAAGGTACTAGTTCGCCACCCATACCAATCTCCATTCCAAAATTTCATAACATCTTGGAGTGGGTCATCTTGTTCGATGTTCCAATTCGAAACAACTGATATTACAATCAACTTATCTTCATTTAACATCATCGCCACTGGGTTGCCTTGGATTTGAGTAGATGATGCATGTTCTATCTCTCCAAATTCTGGTACATCCATTATGTGCAGTATACCATCGTCTACGAAGAAGATA
>PBGS01000054.1 GCA_002720115.1 Methanobacteriota archaeon | reverse complement strand
TCCCGTGTTAGTATGGTGCTAATATCTGAAAAGTCCATCAGCATGCCTTCATCAGATACTCCGCTAACATCAACAACATCTCCTTCAATCTCGGCTTCAAACCTGTAACGGTGACCATGCAGGTGACGACATTTTGATTTGTGGTTGGGGACTCTATGTCCGGTATCAGTTTCTACAAATCTTCTGATTATTGTTGTCAATTAAACACCTCGGAAATTTAAGCAAATTGAGTTGATGCAATACCGTGGACCTCTAGATTCGTGAAATAAGTGACCAAGATGCGAGTCACATTTTGAACATCGAACTTCTATTCTCACCATGCCATAACTTGTATCTTTGAGTTGAGTAATGTTAGCGGTGTCGACTTCTTCACTAAATGCAGGCCACCCACAACCAGAGTCAAATTTAGCCTCAGATGTGAATAGTCTCTCATCGCACTCAGCACAATAGTAGTCACCTGTCTCAAAATGTTTGTCGTATTCACCTGTGAATGCTCTTTCAGTACCATTTTCTTTCATAACATGATATCTTAATTGAGCTTTTAGAGCCCCTTTGAGTACTTCCTCCCATGATGAAACATACTCGACCGGGTCTATACGTCCAATCGCATGAAATGCCAGTATTCTCTCGACATCAGCACCACTACTACCGCTAGACCTACCTTTTTCATCAGGATTGTAGGATGTGTTTGTGTTAGCAAAAACCGTATCAAAATCAAGATCTAATTTCTGACAATTTACCAAGGCATCCCGCAATATGGTAACCTTGTCTCCATTTATGTATGGTAGATTGAATGAGACTTTCTCGCTATCCCAATTACCTAGGTCAAATGACTTTTCGAGTGACTCATAGAATTCCGGCCTACAGTCTGGATATATGGCGTGATCACCAGAGTGGACGCCTAGGGCTATCTCTACATCAGTCTCTTCCTTGAGTGCAGTGGATAGCGCATATCCATAGAGTATAGAAGCAAAAATTGCATTTCGATTAGGTACAACTGTGGCCTTCATTTGGTTTTCTTCATAGTGTCCCTCCGGAATTTCGATAGCGTCGCTTGTTAATGCTGATTGAAAAACACTCATAGCAGAGGATAAATCTACCATTTTATGCTCGACTACCAAATTTTTACTTTTGAGATAATCGATATTGTCTTTAGCTCTGGTTAATTCGATACTATGTTTTTGGCCATAGTCATAGGACAAACAACTCACTTTGTAACCTTTAGCGAGCAGATGGAGAAGTAATCCTGTAGAGTCCATTCCTCCACTCAATGCCATAACAGCCCTCATCAATCAACCCCCATCCACTTATGCGTCTGTAGTGATAATCTCCAGCCAGGAGATTGTTTTACGACTTCTTCAACTTTAGCAAAACTTCTACCGTTTTCTTCAACAGTGTTACTCTCTAGGTAGCATGGTTGAATGAAATGGTGGTCAAAACCTTCCCGTAATTCGTCGTACATTGACAGATCCTGACCACAGTAGACGATTTTTAATTCGTTGCCTACTCTTTGTTTGACAGAGATATTGGGATAGACTTGGTCTTTAGGCGATACACAAATCCAGTCAATTATTTCTGGTACAGGTATTGTTCCATTAGTTTCCACGGACAGATTAATATCATGCTTTTTGAGTTCTGAACCTATAGTTTCTAAGTCTTGTAAACATGGTTCACCGCCAGTGAAAATAACTCGTTTACAGTTATATGATAGTACTTGATTTATGATTTCATTCAAATCCATTTCATCATACTTCAAAAAATCAGTGTCACACCATTCACATCGAAGATTGCAATTTCCGAATCTAATGAACACATGCGGAACTCCTGCGTGATATGCCTCGCCCTGAACCGAGTGAAAAATTTCGACTACAGGGTATTTTGTCATATGAAAACCTCAAAGTTCTGGGCTTCTGATTAATTGCATCAGCTCGCTTCTTGCTTCGCTCTTGTCAAAAAAGACACCGCGCATCGCACTTGTCGTCATAATCGAATTTTGTTTCTTTACTCCGCGACATTGCATACAGCCATGGGCTGCCTCAATTATGACTGCAGCACCTAAGGGGTCAAGGTTAGATTCCAAATCATCGGCAATTGAGTTGGTTATTCTTTCTTGATTTTGCAATCTTCTAGCATGCAGATCAACAATTCTTGCTAATTTGCTAATACCTACAATCCTTTCAGTAGGTATGTATGCAACATGGGCTCGTCCTTTGAATGGTTGAAGGTGATGCTCACAAGTTGAGTGAAATTCAATATTTCTTAGCAGTACAATACCATCATACCCCTCCCCATTAAATGTCGATGACAATACTTGTGAGGGTTCCATTTTGTAACCTGAGAAAATCTCATCAAATGATTCCACTACTCTTTTTGGTGTATCAATAAGACCTTCTCTTGAATCATCACCCTCAATATATTTCAAAAGAGTCGAGACGGCTTCCATCGCTTTTTCCTTAGATGTCAATTATTCCCCTCCAATCTTCCATGTCTAGTATCTATCTCGTCAAGCTGATCTAGCATCTTTCGACAAGCCGTTCTGATTGCGTCAGCAACGCTGACAAATTTTCTGTCGTCACCAACATGGATTTTCAGATCTGCCAAAATCTGACCTGGCATGTCAAGACTTACCTTGGGCATATTCACATCGTCGAAATTATTGCATATTATAGTATGTATAGAGTAATACTTGGATATTATTTATTTGACTTACTTTTTGCTATTCTCGCCCTCAGACTGCCATCCCACATTTCCATACACTTTCTTACCCATTGTAAAAAGACCATGTTTGAATATCATACCTGGTCCTAATTTATTGTATCTGTTGACAGGTTATGAGATTGATGCAACAAGGTCTTCTCTTCTGAATTGTCTAGCAGCAAACCATGCTGCAAAAGCAGCATAGATTATGCTCGAAACAACCCACACAATGACGTGTTCAACTATAATTCGATCTAACAATAGTTCTCGCATTGCTAACAGTATATTTACCAATGGAACTGCAAACCACCATGATTCTATACTATCCAGATTAATTACTTGGGTGAACAATGCTGGAAATATGATGAACAAGATTGCTGGTCCTAACAAAGAGCCAGCTTCTTTTACACTGTGTGCTTTCATTGCTAGTGCTAATTCAAAGGCGACGACCATAATAGCAAAAATAACAACAGCCCCAAGAAGCAATAGCAAACTCGACATTGATATTGATGGTACTCCTATTATTGATGATGATGCAAGATAAGTTATCGCAAATAATAAACCTCCAATTTGCAAAGCAACTCCCGCACTAGTTATGCTAGCTACAGCAAGCCATTTTCCTGCTAATAGTTGCAATCTGCTACATGGTAGACATAATAGTGCTTCCAATGTCCCTCTTTCTCTTTCCCCTGCAGTCATATCAATCGATGGTTGTATCGCACTAGAAGCAGTCCATATCGCAATTACCATCGGTATAAACAGTGATAGTGCAAGTCCTGCTTGTTCCCCCTTAGTGGCAGCATCAGCATACTTTTGATCACCATCCCACTGAACAGGGTCAAGGGTTTTTTCTGGGTCCAAACCCGCTTCAATCAAAGTTCCATTTATCACATTTGATTCCCAATCACTAACAGCGTCTAATATCCTATTACGCGCTTCATTAGATGCTTCACTGGTTGAAATGTAAAGAACTGAAAATTTCCATTCAGAACTATTGTTGATTAATCTGAATACGGCTTGAGCCTCTTGGTCCCTTATACGTTCCATATCGTCACCAATGTCTGACAAATTGTGCAGTCCAGCTGGAATATTTTCAAATTCGATATGAATATTAGATTCGTTAAATGTTGAACTAAGTTCGTCATTATAATCTCCTTGCCAAACTATATCCAATTCTAATGCATCTAATTCTGCAGCTTCAGATTGAAGTAATAATGGCAGAGCAATGAATAGTGCTGGAAATATCAGAAGGGGTATCACTACCAAGGCCAACAACGTCCTCCAATCTCGGATGAACTCGATAACCTCTTTCTTTGCAATTGTTCGGATGAATCTCCAAGAATTACTCATCTTCTGACCCCTCCTGAATTTTTGGTGTTCTACCTGTAAGGAAGAGTCTCCACCATTTTGCTAATTTCCCTTCTTTGTAATTGTCTTCAATACGCGGTTTTGCTTTGTCTGCAGTTAGTGAAACATAAGCCTCTTCTAGAGTTTCTTTGTTTGTCATAGCGAGTAGTTCGTCTGGTGTTCCATCTGCTCTAATACTACCGTTGTGTACTATAACAATCCTATCACAGACCTGCTGGGCTTCAGCAAGATGATGTGTGCTGTAAATTACTGTGCCTCCTTCATTGCGCAATTGTCCAACTAACTTACGCACCGTTCGAGCACTGGTGACATCTAGGCCGGCTGTTGGTTCATCTAAAAGAAGAATGTCTGGACCATGTGCAAGTGCTCGTAATAATGCCGTTTTTTGTCTCATTCCTCTACTAAACCCCTTGGTGTGTCTCGGTAAAGCATCGATTAGATCTAGCATCTTAGCAAAGTGGACAACTCTAGCCCAAGCAATTTTGTCTTCGATACCGTAGATACGTGAATGGTATCTAATGTTCTCCCAGGCGGTTAGTCTAGAATACAAACCGGTTGATTCTGGAACCACACCAAGCCTTTCTCGCATGGATGACACGGGCTCTCCTCTGAAAAGTATACTTCCATTACTTGGTTCCATTACACCGGCCATCAAACGAAGTAAAGTTGTTTTTCCAGCACCATTACCACCGACTAAGCCGACAACTTGTCCTGACTTTATTTCCAAGTCGACCTTGGTCAAAGCGTGAACGTCTTTGAAACTCTTAGCGACTTCAGACAGTGATAAAAGAGTATCAGACATTGTAATCACTATCGTTTTTCCGTTTCGCCAAAAAAAATTGCTATACGTCAATTTGCTGTTATCCCCGGTATTTTCTGATTTGCTTTACTTCTGAGCAAGCTCGACCAACACACCGCCTGTACTTTTGGGATGAACAAATGCAATAAGCGCGCCGTCTGCCCCATTTCTTGGTTCCTCGTCAATCATCGTAACACCATTGTTTATCAGTATCGCAATCAATTCTCTAATATCTTCAACTCTAAAGCAAACTTGTTGTACTCCTGGTCCTTTTTTTGATAGGAATTTTCCGATTGGTGTATCTTCTCCAGTCGGTTGTAATAACTCGACTTTCGGCGTTTTAGGGTCGTTTTCTGTTGTTGAAAAAAATCTTGTGACAACACCTTGTTCTTCGACCAATTCATCCTCCCCTTGGATGAGGCCAATTGTTCTCCAGAATACAGACGACTCGTCTAAATCGTGACATGCAATACCTACATGATCCAAAAATATCTTCATAAGTCCACCTAAAAACCACTTGGGGCCATGTAGGTCCCGAATTCTTTCTTCATTGCATTAATTATTTCACCAAGAGTACAATCATTCTTCAGTGCAGCGATAACCAGCGGGAACAAATTTTCACCACACCTTGCAGCGTTTGTTATGTCTGTTAACGAGTTTTCAGCCCTAATCGTGTCTCTTTGTTTTCTAAGATTTTGAAGTTTCTTTCTTTGCTTATTTCCCAGTTCTGGGTCTGGCTTTAGCAATGGCGGCATATCCTCTTCCTCTAATACACCGTGATTAATTCCTACAATCTTTCTTTCACCATTCTCTACTTTTGTTAGATGGTCCCAAGCAGTCTCGTGAATCTCTCTTTGTTGGAAACCGGCTTCGATTGCTCGCATTGCTCCACCCATTTCTTCAATCTCCTTTATTTTTCTAAGGGATTTGTCGTAGATTTCAGTCGTTAGCATCTCAACAAAATGCGAACCCCCCAATGGATCTACGGTGTTAGCTACTCCGCTTTCTTCAGCAATTATTTGTTGCGTTCTAAGTGCAACAGTCGCACTTTCCTCAGTTGGTAGTCCCAATGCTTCATCATACGAGTTTGTATGCAAACTCTGAGTTCCACCACACACTGCTGCTAAAGCCTGGATTGTCACTCTAGCGATATTGTTGAGGGGCTGTTGTGCTGTAAGGGACACTCCTGCTACTTGTGTATGAAATCTGAGCATTGTGCTTTTTGGATCTTTGGGATTATACCTTTTCTTGATAAGATCATGCCATAATTTTCTAGCAGCACGAAATTTACTGGCTTCCTCAAAGAAGTCATTATGACAATTAAAGAAGAATGAAATCCGTGGGGCGAAGGTGTCAATATCGAGTCCCGAATTAATCGCAGCTTCAACGTATTCGAGTGCATTTGCTATCGTAAATGCTACTTCTTGAACTGCTGTTGATCCTGCCTCTCTAATGTGATAACCCGAAATTGAGATTGTATTCCATTGTGGTATTTGTTTGGAACAATATTCGAATATATCGGTTATCAGCCTCATTGATTCTTTAGGAGGAAATATGTGCGTCCCTCTTGCGATATATTCCTTTAATATGTCATTTTGAATTGTGCCTCTAATCATATTACTAGATACACCATTCTCCTCAGCCACAACAACATACATTGCTAACAACACCATTGCTGGAGCGTTTATAGTCATGGAAGTAGATACTTTATCGAGGGGAATCCCAGAAAGAAGGTTTCTCATGTCATCGAGTGATGAAATTGAAACCCCAACCTTTCCGACTTCACCCTCACTCATATCATCATCCGCATCAAGGCCGAGTTGGGTTGGTAAATCAAATGCTACTGAGAGACCCTTTTGACCTCTCTCAAGTAGGAGTTTAAATCTCTCATTGGTCTCTTCCGCACTGCTGAAACCTGCGTATTGCCTCATTGTCCATAGTCTAGACCTGTACATACCTTCGTGAATACCCCGTGTGTATGGAGGTTTACCAGATTCATCAGGTCCTGATATTTTAGGGACTTTTATTCCACCTAAAGTCCGCCAGTCTTCTTTACGCTGGCCACTCATCATTTCCCCTCAGTGCTCAACTCCACCCGGTCCATGTGCATGACCATGTGAAATTTCTTCATCTGTTGCGGTTCTTACTTCTATAACTTCTACATTGAATGTCAGTGATTTACCCGCTAATGCGTGATTGAAATCAGCAGTTGCTAACTCTTCCCCCACTTCAGTGACTCTGAATGGTCCCAAATCACTCATCAGTGTCATACCTACCTCTGGGCTAATCCCACCGAACATTTCTATAGGTACTTCTTGAACTGCATCGGGGTTGTGCTCTCCGTAGGCGTCTTGAGCGGAGAGGGTAAATTCAATTTTGTCTCCTGTTTTAGATCCCATCAGTTCTCTTTCAAAACCTGGAATCATTTGGTTATGGCCCACTAAGAACGCCAATGGTTCTCTATCCAAACTAGAATCAAAAACTTCCCCTGTGTCTGGTAGGGTTCCAGTGTAGTGGACTCTTGCAACCGTGTTTTTGTTAATCTCTGTCATTGTATTACCTCTTTGTAGTATATTTTTTAACCATTCGTCTAAACTCTTCAGCAACATTTTCTGGAATGATTAGTTCAGCCTCTTTCTGATTAATGAATTCAATAGCGTTGTCGATACCGGAGCGTTCCCCTTTAGCCCAAATTTGCCCCAGAATATTTGACCTGTGCTCTTCGCTAATGGAATCATTGTCCAAAAGTTCTCTTGCCGCATATTTGTATTCTAGATATTTCCTTCTGTCCAATTTCTTTGATTGGGGTTGCCGACCGCCACCTTTTCTATCAGGTGATCTTCGTTTTTTCTGTTTCCTCTCCCCCTTTCTTACATCGGTTTTGATAGTTTTGAAAACATTCATACTGCTTGTTTCTGTTTTTACGTTGAGAATTTCGGTTTCCATCACAACAGTATCAGGTACGTTAGGAGCAGGTTCTGGCTTGATTTCTGTTTGTACTTTCAGACCCTCATCTTCAGTCTCTACCGCTTTTTTAGCATCCTTTGCATCTTTGGCAAATTGTGCTGTAGCTGCTGATTTCGCACGCAATGCCGCTAATCTCTCCTCCCGACTGTCAGGTCGTTTGATTTCTGTTTTAGGAACTGGTTTTGGTTGCGGGGACAATTGATGATTGGGTTTGATTACTGGCTTTGCACTAGACTCTGCTAATTTTTGTGCCTCCATATCCCTGCGTTTCTTTAATTGTTCAATGGCAGCCTTTTGCTTGGATGCAAAGTCATTTGTCGTTTTGCTCGGTTGTTGACTACGTTGCTTTGGGGGGTGACGCGAAGACTTGTCTTTTCTATCCCTTGCCTTTTGGCTGGCATTAGGTGCGAAAGGATTGAATGGTTCATCCTTCCGCCTTCGGCCGTTCATACCTTTGCGGCTTGTCGGCCTCTCATAACCCTTGGCATATACTCAGGGCCACGCAATAGGTGTTTGGTCTGTGCGTAATTCCTGATCAATGCCTGAATGAATGAGTGATGTTCTCCGTCCGTGGGCTAATTCCAACCACCCAAGCAAAGCTATCATTGTACCGTTGTCGATGCAATACATTTTCGGTGGACAGTGACTACTTGCGCCTCTTTCCTCACACATTATCGAGGACATATCACGGATTCTTTGATTACAAGCAACTCCACCCCCTAGCACAATCTCGGTCTTTCCTGTGTGGGCAAGGGCTCTCTCGGCAACCTCGATGCAGGCTGCAAATGCATGCTCTTGTAAACTCCAGCAAACCGCTTCAAACGGCTTTCCATCGTTAACCAACTTAGTCGCAGCAGTCATTAATCCCGAGAAAGCTAAATCCATTCCATGTACTGCATAAGGTAATTCTAATCCTTCTAAAGACGAGTTAGGATTGTTATTTATCCATTCTAATGCCTTTTTTTCTATAACAGGTCCTCCGGGAAACGGAATACCATGCTTTCTTGCAAATTTGTCCAGCATATTACCAATACCGATATCTAAGGTTTCACCTAATACCCTATATCTTCCATCGAGTCTAGCAATTACCTGTGTATTTCCACCACTTACATACAAGAGAATGGGGTCGTTACAACCACATTGTTCACGTCCGATTTCAATATGTGCTACACAGTGATTTACTCCAATTAGAGGAACATCTAGATGCGTAGAAATGGTCCTTGCTGCTGCTGCTCCTGTTCTAAGACAAGCACCCATCCCGGGACCTTGCGAATACGCTATTGCGCCTATGTCTTTAGGCTTCAAATCATTGTCAGAGAGTGCTTTAGAAAACAGCTCAGCTGCTAATTCTACATGATGATCTGCTGCTTCTCTAGGATGTATTCCTCCTTCTGTGGGCCTGATGGTATCTGATACAGAAGGGCGAGGTTTTCCGTCAGGGTCAACTAAACCGAAAGAAAAGGTATGTGCAGTCGACTCTATACCCAATGTCCAACCTCCCCGCATGGATACCCCTGTCGGATATACTATCTAACCGTTTTACTTTGGAGTGACCGATGGAACGCCTACTAGTCAATGCCGGGCCCATCGCGCACATGGCCGGAAAGGGTCAGATAACCGGAGAAATCTTTGACGAAAGCAAATATGTAGAAGAGGCAGGTCTGGCAATTTTAGTTGCAGATGACAAAATAAAGAAAATTGGTAAAACAGAAGAATTAGTATCTGAATTTAACAATATTGAGACTATTGATTTAACAGGAAAAGCGGTTGTTCCTGGCTTGGTAGATTCACACACGCATTTGCTTTGGTCAGGAGACAGGAGTCGAGAAGTAAGTTGGAAACAAAAAGGAATGTCTTACAGGGAAATTGCAGAAAATGGAGGTGGTATTGCCGCAACCGTCATACCAACACGAAACTGCTCAGAGAAGGAACTGGAAACCATAGGTCTCAGACGAATGCATGAAGCCCTTAGAAACGGAACAACACATATGGAAGCGAAGACAGGTTATGGATTAGATACAGAATCTGAATTACGACTACTATCTATCGCAGCGAGGTTAGCCGAGATGGAAAATTTACCATCTCTAGACTTGACTTGGTTAGGTGCACATGCCGCACCACCTGGTAAATCATTAGATTCTTATTATGAAGAAATTCTATCCGAACAATTACCCGCAATTATTGAACAAGGCATTGCTAGAAGTGCTGATGTTTTTTGTGAGCCGGGTTGGTTCAATGTGGAGCAAACAGAAGAAATTTTGAAGCAAAGCCGAAATGGTGGTTTAGATTTGAGATTGCACATCGATGAATTTACTGACGGGGGTGGGGGTAGTTTGGCTGCAGATCTTAAAGTCACAACTGCAGACCATGCGCATTACACAAACAAAGATGCCCGAGAAGCTATGAGTTCAGCGGGTGTGATGTGCGGCTTTTTACCAGGTACACCTTATGCCATGGGTTCGCAATTTCCGCCATTCAAAGAGTGCATGGAAAATAACTGGGCTTGGTCTATTGCCTCTGATTTCAACCCAAATTGTCGAACACAAAGTTTGCCATTTATTGCTTCGATTCTTGTCCAGCGTAATGAAATACCACCAATCACTGCTCTAGCAGCATGTACTAGAAATTCAGCACTTACAACGCCTCACCCCTCAGGTCTTGAACATGGGCAAATTGTCGAGGGTGGTATTGCTAACCTGAATATCGTTAATGGGCCATGGTGGGAAGCGTGGTGTTTGCAACCAGGACATTCACCCTTTGTTGCCACCATGATCGAGGGCGAAATGATTTATCATTAATTATTAATCAAGGAGTTATAAATATGAAATCAAGTAAACACCTTTGGCTAGAAACAGTTGTGTGTTCTGCAAGGAATGGTGTGGATGCTAGACTTGAGCGGATGCTCGAAGCTCGACAGGAAATGCGTCGTAGAACTGAAGGCTGTATACGCGCTTGGGTTTCGAGATCTATGGATGGACAGCCGATGTTTTTACTACAGGCTATTTACAAAAACGAGGAATCTTGGCATAGATGCGCGAAGAGAATTGCGGATGAACTGGATTCTAGAGACGGTGGAATCCAATCATTACTCGGTGGGCCCCCGCTTGTCGGGATATTTGCTTTGAAAGAAGAAAATTTGAATTTAGAGGCTCCCTAATTGTCGCATAACATACATTATGCGACATAAAAAACTCACGATGATTGTTAACGGGACGCAGTACATCGGTTTTCGCTAAAATTTTCAAAAAATCCTGAATTAACCTCTTAGAAGGGGGGGTCTAAGGGGTAAAAACATGAAAATTTGATTTCTAATAACAAACACACAATTCATTACTAAGATTGTACACGGAAGTTTGTTTCTCATGAATAACATCAGCGGTTTCTGTCTAAAATGCAAAGAGTATGTCCCAATAAGTAATGGAAAGATGATTGTTATGAGTAATGGAAGAACCAGATGTGCTGGTCTATGCTCAAAAAGCGATTGTACTGGAAAAATTTCCAAGATTGTGTCATAAGCTGGCACACCGATTCGGATATATACAGCATCAATGTGGAAGTTAATACGAGGGCTCGTGGTCTAGGGGTTATGACGTTGCCTTGACATGGCAAAGATCGCCAGTTCAATTCTGGCCGAGCCCACTCTCGTAGTTACTCGCAAATTATTGAAAAATGCTTATTTCCTTTCTGAAAAAGGTTTAATGTTATTTCATAATTACTCAATTACTTCTGAGTCAGGTATTATGATTTTATTTTCGATCGGTTTAGAATCGTCATCATCAATAAATGAAAAATCTGTGGAGCCACCACTCCAGGTTTTTACATTGGTTTCATCACCTTCAAATTCTTCGTTTGCAATCGCAGTATTTGGATTCATGGAATAATCAGATGGATCGACATCCCTGTTATTGATTCTCTCTTCTGGTGGAGGAGCTTCTCTTTCTTCAAGGTGAATTCCTGAATGAAAAGTGCCGCACTCCGGACATCTAGCGGTCCCCTTTTCGGAGATTGCACCACAGACTGGGCAGGTTTCTTTGCCAACTAGAATATCTAGTTTGTCTGGCATGAAATCACTCGTCGTCTTCGAGGAACATATCCTCTTGGTCACCTGTAATTTCTTCTCCATCATCTGTTTCGATGGTGACAGTACCTTCTTCATCATCGAACTCAATTATTTCACCAAAGAATTCTTCTCCATCTACTTCTAAACCAATCCAATCGCCAACGTCGATATCCCCGTCGTCCTCATATTCCTCGTCATCAGAGTCGTCCTCATCGGGTTCATCATATTCCTCGTCATCAATGTCTGCATCTTCTTCTGGCTGACTATCCGAAACTTCGAGGTCTTTTGGAGCATCTAGTACACTCTCTTCAATGATATCTTCAGATTCTTCATCATTGGTATCGGTTAATTCTTCTTCAGTTCCTGATTTTGCTCTCTTCCTTAATGAGGGTGCATATACAAGGTGCAGGTATGCTACAACTGCAATTCCGACTACACCTAGGGCAATCATAACTATACCATCTGTGTAAAACTTAGCGGGCATGCTTGATGCTCCATTAGTTCCGCTAAAGGGTGTTAGAGAGTTTTGACATTTATTTGGGTCTAATGCAGGATCACAAGGGTATGTTTGACCAACTTCAACTGTGCCTTCACAAGGATCAATCATTTCATCAAAGGCATCAGACTGACAGAGGTCCCAATTAGCTTCTGTAATTTCTCCGCCCCATTGGTCAGTTCCTCCTTCATAAACTACCGGACCTCCAGAGCCATCAACAAGCAGACCCATACCATTTACTACCCACAAACCAATGAATGTGACCATTAGGAAATATGCAATTGGGTAGAACACATCATTTGCTTTCTTACCCATCAAGAATTTTTGTACAGGAGAGGGGAATGTTTTGGTTTGAGGTATCTTTCCTGGCTGAATTCCTATTCGGAGGTCATCAAGTGCGTTTACTAACTCAATAACATCTACTCGTTTGTTGTTATCTTTATCTAGATATTTTAGAATCGCTGTAACATGTTTTGGAGTCAGTTTCTCTCCTGCGATTTTCTCTATACCTTTCTGTAATTCTGGTGCATCTATCAGATTATCGTCACTCGAGTCCATCTCACCAAAGGCTTCAGATGCAGTCATTCCTTTGGCTGCAATTGCGAGCGCAAGATTTTCGAATGCCATTACAACTTCTGTGTCTTCGATTTTCTTCTCAGTTTTAGATTCCTCGACAGTATCATCTTCTTCGATTTCGGATTCCATCTCATCATCAGATTCAGCCGTATCATTTTCAGAATCAATTTCTCCCTCTGATTCCTCTGAAATATCTTCGATTATCTCTTCTTCAGAATCAATATCTTCCTCATGCTCTTCTGAACTGTCTTCTATCATTTCTTCTTCAGAATGTTGGATTTCTTCTACCAGATCTTCCATCACATCTTCAACTACAACATCATCAGAACTTATCTCGATTTCAGCTTCATTGAAATCTGCGGTTTCTGCGTCGGAATCTGTATCCTCATATTCGATAGTAGGTTCAATCTCAGCCGAGTCCTCATCGTCGCTTGTGCCCGCAGATTCTCCTACATCACTGACAATTTGCTCGATATCCTCTTCCTCGCTGATTAACAGTTCATCATCATTAAAGTCTGTATCTTCGGTAACGTTTTCTGTGTCAGCAATCTGTTCTTCAGGCTCATTTTCTTGCTCTTTATCGGTAACTGTATCAGGTTCGACATAATCATCAATTGTATCAACCTCTTCAGTCTCGAAACTACTTACTTCGGGCGACGTTATGTCTTTGGCGGGTTTAACATTATTATCTACAAGTTCTGTATCTTTTCTTCGAGGTGGCTTCCTTTCAGGTTTAGATGACAAATCGACGAAAACTGCTGAACAATCAGGGCATGAAACACTGTCCGCGGATATAATTGAACCGCACTGTCCACACTCGCCAAGTGTTTCCTCGCTTATACCGCTAAATCTTGCTCCACAGTCCGGACAGGATTCGCTATTCAAGGGAATAATTGAGTTGCAAGCACCACATTGTGCCATTGGTATCTCTTCTTCCGACATAGCCGCCACTAATCTTTGCGAGTCGCTTAACGGATATAATGATTCATGGACCTGAACTTACACGGGTATATTGTTGGGGGGTATTTTATGCGGGCCATAAAACATTTTGAGTTCGGCCAAACCTATACTCTTCATCATGAATCAGACTCTAAAATATTGGCATACATAGATAAGATTTCATTAACAACGGATGACCATATATTGTATGTATCCAGATTACCACAGAGAAGATTGGTAGAGCATATTGATTTGGATAAAATAGAAGCTTACTGGATGACTACCCAAGACGTTGCAGGTTCGATACAGCCATCAATAGACCAATTATTCGGGCTATTATCCTCACGAATCGAAAATCATTCTGGCGTGGCCGTGATTGAAGGAACTGAATGGTTAATCTCACTTCATGGGTTTTCTGAGGTTTTGCGAATGCTTATGAAAATAAAAGATACACTTCACAGAAAACCTTGGTCAGTTATCTTTGTTGTATCCAACGCAATATTTGGAGAGATAGAATATGCTAAGTGGCATAGAGAATCTCCAAGATGGCATATACCAGAAACGGAAACAGAAATTATCCAAGATTCAGATAATGATGTAATAAATAATATCATTCCCACTCATGATGAAGAGATAAATACTGATGGAAACACAAAACTCGCATTTTTGATAAGAATACCAAGAGAAGGTTACTCCAAGGAAGTTCTTCGAAAGCGTATAATGCAATGGAGACGAATGGGTCTGGATGTTTCATCTGCCGAACCAGCATTGTTCCAAGATTCGGATGATTTGGGTTACGAAATATACAAATCAGTGGAAGACAAAGTTCGCAAAGCAGTGGAACTTGATAATAGATTAGATCTGTTATTGGAACGAGGTTGGCGCTCTGACGTCACAAAAATGAGATTTAGAGTAAGACAGCTAACCGGGTTAGCTGAGGTTGAATCAAGAATCAACGAACTTATCTGAACAATCGGCCGCACTCAGCTTCAATCCTAGCCAACCATCTCCCATTCCTTAGTTGTGTGGCTATAGCCTCAATTTCTTTTGAAGTGGATCTGTCCCCATCTAGTGGATCACAGATTTTTCGTACCAATTTGTATAATCTATACACATGGTCGGCAGGTTCTGCAACTCTGTATTCAAGTGCCTCACATGCAATCAGTAACTCGCATGCAAGAACTTCTGACAAGTGTAGACAGGTTTCGACTAAGTTCCAACATGCTGTAGCACCCATCGACACATGGTCTTCTTGTCCTCCAGAAGTCGGTGTAGAAAATGCAGACCTGGGAGACGCTCTTCCGTGCATTTCCGCTAGTGCAGCCGCAGCAACATAGTGAACAATCATCATACCTGACTCCAAGCCAGAATTTTTTG
This sequence comes from Methanobacteriota archaeon, assembly GCA_002720115.1. Classification (GTDB taxonomy): domain Archaea; phylum Thermoplasmatota; class Poseidoniia; order Poseidoniales; family Poseidoniaceae; genus MGIIa-K1. The sequence goes on along the minus strand of PBGS01000054.1, from coordinate 2,252 downwards.
CCAAAAATGCTGGCAGCCCAGAACGTGTTGGGTCAACCATTTGGTCGATTCTTCTTTCAGAGATATGGGCTAATTCAAACAAAGCATGAGACATATTGTCAGCACAAATCGCTAGAATTTCTCCATGAAAATTACCCTGGCTAATAACCTCGTCAACACCTGGTTCTGAAGGATTTGGGAAAATTAATGGATTATCTGTTGCGCTGTTTATCTCAATTTCAATGGTTTTTACTAGTTTCTCATACGACTCTAGTACTGCACCATGAACTTGGGGAATGCATCTGAATGAATATGGATCTTGAACCTTATCACAATCATGATGTGCTGCGACAATAGGTGAATCTTTTAGGATGGAAAAAATTCTCTTTGCGATAGTTATTTGCCCAAAGTGTGGTCGTACTTGATGTACTCTAGCATCCATTGGCTTGATTGAACATTCTTGTGCTTCCATGGAAACACAGGCGATTAAATCGGCAATTGGCAATAGATCCTCCAACAAATTTTTTGATTTCACTAAAAATGCACACATTTGACTTGTTCCATTGATTAGTGATAGACCATCTTTTGCTCCCAATTCTACCCCTATAATACCCTTCTTTTTCAGCATTTCAGATGTCTTTACTGGTCCATTTTCACCCCAAACTTCACCTTCTCCAATAAGAGATAACGCCATGTGTGACAAGGGTGCAAGATCACCTGATGCTCCTAATGAACCAATTCTTGGAACAACAGGGATAATATCTTCATTCAAGTATAGAATTATTTGTTCAATTACAGATTTCTGGATACCTGAGTTTCCCTTGAGCAGGGAATTTGCTCTTACGCACATCATTGCTCGTGTGTCTTGTATTGACATTGGTTTTCCAATCGCACAAGCATGTGATCGAATCAAATTTACTTGTAATTCGGCTAAATCTTTTGTTGAAATAGACTCACTAACGAGAGCCCCAAATCCAGTGTTAATACCGTAAACTGTCTCTCCACCGGAAAGAATTCTCTCTACTACTCTCCTAGATGCTTCAACTTTGAGCATGGCATCTGTGGCTGGCTCAACCTTCTCTCCGTTTGAAACAAGCTGGATTTCAGTCGATGACAGTGTACTTCCATCTAGTTTGATGCTTCCCATTATTCATCCCGACTATACACGGAGTCTATTAGGGTGTCATCACATACATAAGGCAAAGTGACCTTTAGTTTCTGATTTGATTCCATGGCTCGTTTAATCGCAAATATTGCGCCATCGTTTCTAGCCCATGCTCTACGTGATATACCGTTATTCACATCCCAATCAAGCATCGACAGAAGGTTAATCTCACTACTTTCACTTCCATCTATAAGCAATCCAAACCCACCGTTTATGACTTCGCCCCAGCCAACACCCCCACCATTGTGTAAGCTAATCCATGTCGCACCGCGAAAACTATCACCCACGAAATTTTGTACCGCCATGTCAGCAGTAAACATCGAACCATCGGAAATGTTTGCTGTTTCTCTGTAAGGAGAATCTGTTCCCGCAACGTCGTGGTGGTCCCTACCAAGTACGATAGGGCCAGATATGGTTCCATCCTTAATTGCATCATTGAAAGCCTTCGCAATTTGTTTGCGACCTTCAGTGTCTGCATACAATATTCTTGCTTGGCTACCGACGACCATCTCATTTTCACCAGCTTGTTCTATCCATCTTATGTTGTCCAGCATTTGCTGTTTTATTTCTGGCGGGGATTCTTTAGCCATAGTGGACAGAACCTCAAGTGCAATTTTATCGGACATTTCTAGGTCACTTGAATCGCCTGAAGTGCACACCCATCTAAAAGGTCCAAATCCGTAATCAAAGCACATCGGGCCCATAATGTCTTCAACATAACTCGGGTATCGGAATTTTTGTCCATTGGAATCCATAACGTCCGCTCCTGCTCTGGATGCTTCTAATAGGAATGCATTACCATAGTCCCAGAAATATGCACCGTTATCTACCAATAGATTGATTGCATTTGCATGTCGGCGAAGTGTCTTCAGGACTTCGATCTTGAACTGCTTTGGATCAGCCGACATCATTTCTTTGCCTTCGGTAAAGGACATTGTAACAGGATAATAACCACCCTGCCATGGATTGTGCAGGCTGGTTTGGTCAGACAATAGGTCAATTTTTACACCTCGCTCAACCATTCTTTCTAACAATTCAACTATGTTGCCAATGTGGCCAATAGACTTTGCAATACCTTTTGATTGCGCATCTAACATTCTATCGATAG
>PBGS01000053.1 GCA_002720115.1 Methanobacteriota archaeon | reverse complement strand
GGCCCTCCCCCCGGCCGTCCAGATAGTAAACTCAAGGGCTTACCTCCTGGAAGATCATTAGACTCCTCTAGCGGTCCTCCAAGCGGCCCACCAAGCGGTCCTCCAAGCGGTCCTCCAAGCGGCCCACCCAGCGGACCCCCAAGCAGACCCCCAAGCGCCCCTCCAAGCGGCCCACCCAGCGGACCCCCAAGCGGGCCACCCCAACCCTCTCTAGAAACATCTGAATCTGTTGCAGAATCTGATGAAATCGAAGCACAAGAGGATGCTATCGATAAAGAAATACCACCATCAGTAGAAGATTCAGAAGAGCCGATTAGCGTTGAAGAATCCAATACTCCTAGCGCATCAACCGAGGAACAAGAAGAGCAATCGGAGGAGAACCTGGGCCACGAAGATGCCTCTGTGACCAAGACTTCAATTGAACCCGAACCTGCTGAGGAGCATGCTGAAATAGAACAGGAATCCGAGGTTGTAGAAGTTGAAGAAAAATCGCCCACAGAGCCGAAACCCGATGTTTCTAACAGAGCCAAAGCTGCTGAAAAAGAAGTCATCAAACTGTCATCCGAGGTAAATAGTCTCAGAAAATCTCTAGCAGGCGCTGCAGATATAATCGAAGAATTGGAAACCGAGCCAATGCCTCCTGCGGTCTTAGCATCGGACATTGTTGTTCCAGATCACCTAGTTGCAGACATTGCTCGCCTAGCCCGACAATTAGACAGGGAGCAGTTGGTAAGAGCGAATATGGGCACCATTTCTATGCTACATCCTGGAATGCCAGGGGTCATGATATCTACCCGAGAAGGAACCACTCTCTCAAGATTGAATGAGAGAGGCCTTGTAGGAGGCCGTCTTGGTCAGGGAGCCCCTCAAGGTGCTCCAAACGATTGGAGAGTACTTGAGGTTCTACTAGCCGCAACCTCGCTAGAAACAGGAGGGGGGGCATCCTGCATCCACATGATGGGGGCTCATACGACTGCAGCAAGTTGTGAGCAGGATCTGATTGTTTGCTCTCCTATTGATGAAGTTGGAAAGAAAATGTTAGGGAAAATAGTGATAGTTGATCCGGATGACGAAAACCCGGATGATTTCCTACGCCAAACCGCTGAAGCATTGAAACAGGGAGGTAACAAGTGCGTAGTCATTCGTGGCCATGGTGCCTATTGTGTGGGGGCCGATTTAGACGACGCTTGGGCTAATGCCGCTATGCTGGAACACAGTATGCGGGTAGTTTTGCTTGCTCGTCAGGCAAATTTGAAAGTTTGAGAATAAATTATTCTTTTTCTAACGACTTTGCTTCACTTGTTAGAATAACTGCTATTCCAATAAAAGATAAAATCGCGACAATTCCTGCAATCGCTTTGATTGGGATTTTTTTATCCTCGTCCTCTGAACTGCTAGACTCGACCTCTTCAACGGGTGTTTCATTATGCATTTCGTCGTGTAAATCTTCTTGGATAAATGCGCTACCACTACTTGTTTTGGTCAGGGTGTCATTCACATAGGTGAGAAAAGTGAAATTCCACATCCCTGCAGAACTTTGCTGGCTAAAAACAAAGTCATACCTATTTGTGCATTCTTCATTGACTTTAGAACCATTTTCATCTAATTCACATTCAAATTGTAAAACTGGAGATCTTGCTTTTGCGCCGTCCTTCTCAATCTCTACAATCAGTGTAGCATTATCTGTTGTGTCTTTCATCCAAAACCAGGCGGAATCTCCTTCCTTGAGGGTTCCATTTGGTATTTCAGCAGGTTGAGCACCATCCGTATTTACGATTACAGTGTATATCTGTAATTCATGCCCAGCAACAGGGGATGCGAGCATAACAAGTCCTAGAGCAAGGGCGACTACGCGCATCAATTTGTCCACTCGACTTTAGAATAAATACAATACGGAAGAAGAATGCCGCCGCTTCATGGACAGCAAGGCCGTGGCGTTAGGCATCTTCGCAATTTTGTTCACATCCTCAGTAGTAGTTCTTCTAATAGATGAGAAAGAACCCACCGTAACCAAAAAAGCTGAAACCTCGCCATTCCATGTTCATTCTGAAGACCCTTTGTTCCAAGGAGAGGGCCATGATCACATGAATGCAAGCCAACATACAGCAGGAACCGAAAATATAGAGCAATTAGCATTCAACCCCCTTACTTCTCCCGGTAACGCAGAAGTATCAGTAGCTCGCTCTCCAGATGGTAGAGTTTACACCTATCAAGCGGGCTGGAATGATATGCACATCGTTGATGTAACAAATGCATCAGATCCGCAAGTTATGGGAGTTTACAATGATCCAAACACTCAAGTTCTCGATGTAAAATATCTTGAATATAATGGAAATGAGTATGTTATTTTACAGAACCAATTGGTTGACTCAGGATACGCAGATCCAAATATTGGTGAGTGGAGCGATCCAATTCAAGTGTCTGTTACTTTAATTGATGTAACAGACAAAACCAATCCTACCTATGTCGACTCTTGGTATGATGCAGACCATCCAAGTGGCCCACACAACCTGTACCCTCATATGATTGACAACGAGTGGTACATATTCGTAGCAAATCCAGATTATGAACAATGTGACTCTGCAATTGGAGAAGCTTGCGGGGGGGTCACAATCGCACATTTGAATCTACAAGGAAGCGCATCACGACTCCTTCCAGGGATCCCAGCATCTGGGCATGGCCACACCATCGTCAAAGTTGGTGAATACGAAGTGGCGTGGGAAACAACCCGTGGCGGCTGGATTTACATTCACGATATGACGGTACAAAAGTGGCCAGGTGCCGATACAGAGGACCCTAGATACGGTCGCACCTTCGTATATGGTTCCTATTGGGAGGCAGGATTGAGAATTGGGGATGTCACTGACGTACCTCATCCTGTTAATTCACCCGAGGCATACACTCTGATGGCAACTACGTGTAAAGCCGGCCAAGGTAACCCAGTAATGTGCCGTTGGAGAGCGCCCGAAGTAGGTTCATGGATGGATTTCCTTGATTTGGATAATGATGGACAACCAGATAGTGGGACTACTGGAAATGAAAACGGAGGGCGCGTGTCATACATTCACTACGCTGAACCTGTGCCCAAAATGCTTGATGTTTCACATTTAGGCTTAGGAGATGAGCCTAGACATTACGTTACTGCAGCGGTAGAATGTCTCGATCTTTACCAAGGAACAGGTATTGTCTATCTTCTTGATACAACCGAATATTCAGAGGAAAATGGTAACTTTAGATTTGAAATTACCATGACCAGAGACTGGGAAATTCCATACGCCGAAGACCATTGTTTCGGCTCAACTTGTGAGTTGGATCCTAAAGCCGATGAGTGGTTATTATTCAGTCCGCACAATCTAGATACTGGCTATTTTGAAACCACTGAAGAAACTGACCAGTCCCATGGCGGCAACTGGGACGTTAGACTCTACATCTCTCATTACCATGCTGGATTATGGATTGTTGATTTAGAGACTCTAATCTCTCCCGAGTCGACCGACAGAATAGACATTCACTATGAAGCTACAATAGGATACTATCTTCCATCTGGTCACGTAGACGGCACTCCTCTCGATAGCGCGTATTACGACTTCGGTTGGGTCCCATTCCTGTGGGCCGTTGAATTCCACGAGGGGGTCATTTATGCGTCTTGCATTTCCACAGGATTGTATATTCTACAGTTAGATATTGACGAGCCATATCTCGGTATGCCAGTTTAATAGCCCACCGGAAATCATTGAATTTCTAGATCCGTTTCATTAGGTACTTTTGTATATGATTCACTAATATCCCTTCATTTTACATAATTTGGATACAAGGTTGCTTTGTATAACCCCTTGGGGATAATTGGAAATCTGTTATACACCCCCAGAGTATTGCGGTTTCTGGCTTGTGCTCACTCAATAAAATCCGATTAATTGTTACTTTCGTTATGGTAAGCGTCAACAATGTCATTGTTATTCCAATCTGTTGAAGCAAATTTGACGAAGTATAACCAATCTGTATCAGATGTTGCGAAAAAGGATCCGTAATCAATAATTGTCTCTCCATCATAAACGTGCGGCGTTTCGATTTCCTCCCATTCTTGGAATATTCCAGTGGTTATGCTAAATTCGTATGTTTCATTAAAGCCAACCTCAAAGGTTGTGAATGTAATCGATGTAATGCTTTCAACCAAACCATAACCATTGTCTACAGTTCTAGAATGCGTAGTGAAATTAATACTTCTAATCTCGTGATTTTGCGGAATCTCCCAATAGAAGTCGTTGTTGGTTTGCCCAATTGAAGGTCTTCCAGTATCAAGATAGGTGCCATCATCATAGATGAAACGCATTGCATCAACAGCGTACGCTTTTCCGATTATTACGGCACATACATTCTTTGATGTAATCTGTTCTACGTCGGCCAGTTTAGTGTCAGCACTGCAGCTTGAATCTTCATGATCTTCTGAGTCAACATAATTTTCTAGTTGTCCTTCACAAGTGTTGTTGTGGTCGTTGGAATTTTTGCCATTTGGACATATCGTGTTATCCCACAATGTTGAATCAATATTTGCGGAAGATAAGTTGATTCCTCTAAAGTTACTATTCTCAATAAATGCACCGGACAAATTAGCGTTTGAAAAGTTATAATTTGAACCAGGTGAAAAATTCATGATAAATGCTCCAGGCCCCATAAGTGTTGTTTGGTAACCCATGTAATCATTCAAATTGTTATTCAAGTATGAATCCAATGTATGGATGTTACCTGAATTGTGACAAAACCAATCATTTGACATTTGTAAAGGGCAATCAAACAACGCAACGCCAGTAAAATTGCTAAGATTAGTATTGAGGAATATTGAGTTATTTACTTTATTACCACCAAAAAGTGCATCAGAAAGGTCAGAGTTGGTGAAATTTGCCCCACTAAGGTCAGAAAGTACAATATCAACATCACTTAAGTTAAGCCCTGATAAGTCAGTATCCGCTAAATCCACATTTCTAAGATTAACAGAAGGGCCAATCAGGTTATTTTTGACGCAACTCCAGTCTGAAGGAGTTGTCATGGGGCAGGATTCGACTCTAGAACCGAAGATACTAGTCAGAGTTGCATTCTCAAGATTAGAGTTCGAGAGATTTGCTCCTATCAATGCTGATTCTGTTAGATTAGCATTTCCAAAGTCAATGTTAGATAAGTCTGCATCAAACAATTGCGCAGTAGGTCCTAGCAAATTTTGTTTAATACATTCCCATTGTACAGGTAAAGATGAGGGACATGCCTCTAAATCAAGAAGTCCCACATATCGCAAACTGGCTGACGACAGGTCAACATCTCGCATATCAACAGAGTTGCCGTACAAATTATTGATTTGTGATTCATTAAATGTTGCACCAATTAGTGAAGAGCCTGCTACGTTTGTCCCACCGATTATTGCTTGATCAAAATCTGCCCCTTCAAGATTAGAATCTGAGAAATCTGACATGTAGATGTATGCCTCGCTGAAATCAACACCCACTGCCTCAACATTCTGGAAATTATGGTTAGTCATTTGTGAATTTGAAAAGATTGCGTTTGTTAAGTCAGCTCCTGAAAAATCCACGAAATAAAATTCAATGCCAGAAAAATCAAAACCTGTAAAATCACAATCTGAGAAGTCTAAGCCATCCACAAACGTTCTTGCATCAAGAATCGGCGTGTTCCCGACTCCGTATGTAGCGTATTCCATTACATCGCAGCGTTCTGGTGCGGCAGGGATTAAGACATAATCGTCATAATAATCCCCAATTTCAATAGATTCTATCACAACATCGTTTACTGGTTTGTCATTTTGGGTTTGAACTTTTGAAATAGCCGTAATGCTTTCACATCCCTCTGTAATTATTCCAAATACAGTGTGGACTCCATCTAACCAACTCGGCGTACTATCTTCCGGGATTATGAAGAATTGCGAACCTCCAGTATTCGGTACATTTGTTTTAGCCATAGAGATAGTGCATGGAAGATGTTGAAGACCGTTGTCCACTTCATCAGGTACTGTCCACCTTGATTGCCCAATTCCATTGCAAGAAGAATCATCTGATGCAAGTCCGTTACAATAGCCGTAGAACTTTGCAGCATTTCCACCAGTACCATCGAAATTGGTGAAATCGCCCCCTTGAATCATAAATCCATCAATGATACGGTGAAATATTGTTTGATCGTAGTTTCCTTCCTCTACATGCATGCCGAAGTTTTCAGCATGCTTTGGCGAAGCTGTGTAGTTTAGTTGAATTGTAAATTCATAACTTGCTCCGTTGTGAGTTACTTCGACAACTACGTCTCTATATTCAAAGTATAATTTATCCAAATCAGAAACATCTTCATCATCATCGCTTTCTCCAAAGCATCCTGCTATAGAAACCGTAGTCAGCATTAGCGTGAATAGAACTGAGTGTACTTTCTTCATGATTTGACCACAATCATGTGGTACTTGAATACGATGGCAGCAAATAGGATTTTAGGAAAAATTAGTTCATTGTCATAGTCTGTCACGATATTATGACGAATTTTTGTACACGCAGTAGTTGAATTTCTGAAATTTTAATAATCCAATATAGACAAATAAAGTTAGGAGCTTACACACCAAGGGAACCATTACATTCGTATTCATTCAAATGGGTACCCTTCCGAACACCATCGTTTCAGAGGGGGCCCTTGCGAATATCAATTGAAAAGAATCTAGAGCAATTGGCGTTGAGTTCCTAGAATTCGACGAGCTCGAGGACAGTTAACCATATTTTTAACTCGATTATTCAGAATTTTCTTTTGAGAATTGACTTATGAATTCCCAAACGATTTCGCTTGATTGAACCAGGCCCTGTGTTCCCTGAAACACAAAGAGGTCGTCTTGTATAGGATTATTTGCGTATGGGTTGTGCTGTGCTGCATAGATAGTCATCAGTCGCAATTGAGCATCGGCTTCACAATTAGAGAATCCCTGAATTGTGTAAAGAGGATTTGTAGCAAAGGTCTCCATCCCCCCTGTGCAATTGTTTAGCTCACTCCATTCGAAGATGTTTTCAATAGCACCGGTTTCATAGGCTTCAGGATTTTTCCACATATTTTTGTTCCAAGGAACACTCATGACAGTTGATTCATACAATACTATTTGATCTAAGAATCCATGAACTTCCATCACAGGAATTGGAGAATAATTCTCAGTATGTTCTGTCAGGAGATACATCGACATACAACCAACTGCAGCAAAGATATCACTTGATTCCATAGCCAATCTTTGAGACATTGCACAGCCATTTGACCATCCAGATGCGTATATTCTATTCGTGTCAATATTGTATTTCTTGATAACGATTTCAATCATTTTCTCGATGAACCCGACATCGTCAATTTCCTCATTAACGGAATGAGAACAACACCAGCCAGCGTTCCATGCTTGGTTTGTATCTCCCGTTAATTTGTCCACTTCGCCATCCCCGTCTGGATAAACTACGATAAAATTCTCTTCGTCCGCTAATGTGTCGAAAGAAGACATGTGCCTTTGTTCTGTAGAGTGAGAACTGTATCCATGCATATCAACAACTAGAGGAACTGGAGAGCTTTCATCGAGATACTCTGGTACGTGGGTTTGCCAGCACCGTGTGAGATTATCATGATCAATACACGTGAAAATTCCATCTTCTGTGTATGTCAATCGGTCATTCGAGTCTCCGTCTCCTGATGGTGAGGATTCAGAGCCTTCGCCCAATCTCCCAATACAGCCACTGAGAGACATTGATAGGATGAGCAAACCGAGAATCGCGCTCAGGCCCCTCCTTGCCATGCAACATCTACGGGGTTATCAGGGATTAAATTTACACCGGATATATTCAGTTCATGGCCTGTAGGCAACTTAGAACTAGTCTTCTTCATTCTGGCTTCAATCCCATCATGCAGTGGTTGGTTTTGCATCTGATTCGTTGTTTTTCATACTGGCTGCTAAGTATATTGCAACGCCCACAGGCATTAACATTACACCAAAGAAGACGATTGCCGCAGTCAAACCTCTAGACGTACCCCTATCTCCACATTTCAACCACATCCACCTTGTGACGAATATATCTCCTGCAACCATGTGTGCCCAAGCAGCCGCTGCTCCTGGTTTCGAGCCCATAATATTGGCAAGTCCATCTAGTATCCTTGTTGGGTCTGCAGAATCCTTTGCAAGCTCAATTAACCCTTGAGGGTCTGCAAATGTAACGGCCCACCATATGGCGATAGGGCCTAAGAAAAACCATGGCCCCTCCATCGCCTTTTTGGTAAGTTCATGATCTGGGAAAACTAGCATTCCGAACCAAAATGGTCCGACCCACATGGTGGACAAGAAGAATGATATGTCGTAGAGGTCCATGTTACTGGCTTTTTGAATTGTAATATAATACATCGTTTTTTTAAGCACCTTGACGGTGTTCGAAAACTGAAGCGATTAGCTACAGATTTTCCGTCTGTTTGTAACCCTAGGTTCCGGCTAGTAGGTTCACAGTTCTCGGTTAGCGATCGCCATCGTAAACTCAATGCAGTTCTAACTCTGGCTTGCGTAAGTTTGATGGAGAAATTGGGCATTTTTTGCAGTGCTTGTCCTTCCTCTTAAATTTGCCACAACATTTTGATTTCAATTTCTTGCGCGAGCAACTTCTTGTACAATCTCCACATTGTGATCTTCTCGCCAACTCAAGAATTGTAAGGCTTGATGCCATGATATTGGATTTTTCACAGCCGCAATATGGACAGACAATCCAAGCGGCTTGCAGAAGATTTCCGCATTCGCCACAATTGTCTAGAGCGTGCATAAGTTCATGTGATTTAGGGCGCCCTAAAAATGCTTTGATAATTTTATTCTCAAACAAGATGGATTTTGTATGGTAGGGGTTTTCCGATTTAGGGCACCCTTAAAATTAGTGAACATTTCGCAGAATAACGTGCTGAACAGACTATTTGCGATTTGGTGTTTGATTTTCATGTTGGCACTTGCTCCAATTACTATCATTGAAACAGACTCATTGGGAATTCAAAATCCCGTATTTGAAACATCTGGAAGGGATGATGATGAAGATGAATATTGCGAGCAGTATGAAGATGACCCATCAGGATGTCACGCAGACAGTGCATGTGAGTGGGATGATGACGAGTGCGAAGAATACGAAGTTGATGACTACTGCGAAGACACATACAATGATGAATCATCATGTAATTCTGATGGGTTGTGTGAATGGGATGATGACGAGTGCGAAGAAGACGAGGATGGCAGCAGCAACGGCGGAGGAAGCGGAGGAGGCAACTCTGGCGGAGGTGGTTCATCGGGCTCCGACCATGATAATGATGGAGAAGATGACAATATCGATAATGACGATGATAACGATGGTTATGATGACCAAGAAGATGCATTCCCTTACAATGAAAACGAGCACGAAGACACCGATGGCGATGGCACTGGCGACAATGCTGACTCAGACGATGATGGAGACGGCGTACCAGATTCAGAAGATGCGTTTCCAAAAGACAGCACTGAACAAAGCAACAACGATAATGATGGCATTGGAGATAATGCCGACCCCGATGATGACAATGACGGAGTTCCAGATATCGACGATAGATTTCCCTTCGACCCTAGTGAACACGTTGACACAGACAATGACGGAATAGGAAATAACGCCGACGTAGACGATGATGGCGATGGCTATCTGGACACGCAAGATGCTTTTCCACTAGATCCTAGCGAACACGCAGACCACGATGGAGATGGCGTAGGGGATAACGCTGATTTAGATGACGATAACGACGGCACTCCCGACTCTGAAGACTCTGAAACCGATTATGTTGAAGTAATCGCTGATAACGACGGAGACGGTATTGCCGATGAAACCGACGATGATGACGATAATGATGGAGTCATAGATTCAGAGGATGCGTTTCCTCTTGACCCTCAAGAACAGTACAATTTCGACGGAGACACATTAGGAGACAACTCAGACATCGACGATGATAATGATGGAGTCGTAGACGCTCTTGATGCTTTCCAATTTGATCCTAATGAATGGCTGGACAATGACGAAGATGGAGTCGGAAATAATGCTGATAATGACGATGATAATGATGGAATTCTTGACTCAGAAGATGCTTTTCCATATAATTCGACCTACACCTCTGATATGGACAGCGATGGCCTTCCTGATACGATAGATCTTGATATTGATGGAGATGGTTTCAAAAATTCAGAAGATGATTTTCCTGAAGATTTCACAGAGTGGAGAGATACTGATGGCGACGGAATCGGAAATAACAGAGATGGGGACGATGACGGAGACGGTGTAATAGATATCCTTGATACAAGACCTTTTGATGCCGGAGAAATTCCCGTTGCTGAAGGTTCACAAAACAATGACGCTACAGGCTCAAAAGATAGCGGTACAATAACAATTGACATTCAGGATATTCTGATTCTATTGGGTGTCTCATCAGCCCTAACAATTACGATAGTTTTGCGAGCTCGAAAGAAGGCTCAGATTAAAAAAGAAAAGGAGGCTTGACCTTTGGCAGGAACATTAGAAAAGATACTGAAAACTGACTTAAAGAGCATGCTCAATCCAAATATATGGCTACTCATTGTAGCCATTCCGCATACTCTGTTTGGAGCCCTAGTGCCAATGTACCAAACGGCATACGGCTCAACTGAATTTAATGCAGCATCTTACGGTTTGGTCACAGCAGTAATGCTAGCAAGTATTTACTTTTTCAGCAGTGGCAAGTCTTTGGCTAGAATGACTGCGTGTCTAGGAACCAGCGTCTTCTTGTGGATTATTCTTGTTCAAGTGCTCGCAGAAGGTGGTGGGTTCCAAGTTGAAGCCGAACTGGCTCCACCATTCATTTACAGCATCTCTCTAAACGTTGAACTTGCACCTCCGCTTATCCTGTGGGGGATGCTAGGACTTAGCGGATTCCTGCACTGGAATATGGTTGATTCTGAGGGTGAAGATACTGTGGACGATGATTCAAAAGATGACAGTTCGCTCGATGAAATCATGCAACTGCAAGATCAGGTGGATGAGGAATAATACAAACCAGGGGGTTAGATATTGTCTGAAGCGCTTTCATATCATGATGGTTTAATCGAACAAGGCTACACAGAAGAAGAGGCCGTCGAGCATACATTGAGGTACTTTCCTGATTTCTCTCTCGATGGAAGAAAGCCTGATCCTGCCCCGCCTCCTGGCTTTGACTTCATCCCCTCTGAGTCTAAGCCTGAAGATGAGGCGGCGCAGCCCCTAGTTGATTTGGACGTTTTGAAATTCAAAGCGGGCAAATTTTTTGACAAATCTAGAAAATGGGTAAAAGATAATCAAAAAATTGTATACTCAGCAAGCGGCATATTGGTTGCCTTGGTGATAATTTACATGGTATTCCAAATACCTGCATCGACCCATCCAATTGAAGGTTCTTGGACGAAGGCTGACGGTCAAATTTTCGAGTTTGATATGGATGGAACATTTGATGACGGAACTGGGAATGATGCTACTTGGGAAATCGATGGTGATGAATTAATCATAGTAAGCACGGTGGGGGACGGCGACGATGCAACTGAAATCAAACAAACCCTGAAACAAGGCTTTTCCGATGATGAAAAAGCAATGTGGATTATGTGGGTTGGTCTGGAAATAAATGGAGAAGATGCGTCTTCCGAAGTAGAAAATACATGTATTTTAGTCATAAAGGACTCTTCCTCATATTCGGAAGATGCTAGCAAATACATTTCAAAAAGACCAAGTTGGTGTGAGTAATCGGTGAGTACAGATGCCGGATGAGACTTCAGACACATCCGATGAAGACAAATCGAAATTTGAACAATCTGTTGAATCCATAAAGGCCGGTGCGATAAAATCGGGCAAAGCAGTCGCTGATGCCTCAATAAAATCGGGCAGAGCAGTCGCAGAAGCATCAAAAAAAGCGGCTGATTCTGCTTCGAAATTTGCGTCAGAAATAGGGGGCAAAATCGCGCAAAAAAAGACGGAGATTGCTGAGAATAGGAAGAAAAAGAAGGCCGATTTTATTGAATCCCTGAAAGCAGATGAAAAATACAAGGAAATCATTACAGACAGCGAAAGACTTCCACCAATGGTATCAGTTCCAGTTTTTGAGCATCAGGAAATGATTGAAACCATTCAAAGATTAGAAAACGAAGTGGATGAATTAAAAATTTCACTTAAAGAAGCGTTGGATAAAGAACCCCAAGCATCGAATGAAACAGAACATATTGAACAAATAGAGAACGAAGATGTAAAGGAAGAAAAGCCAGAGCATAAGAACAAAGAAAAGGGGTTAAGCGGCGAAGTAGGCAGCTCTCTAAATCAGATACTTATCACGATGGGAGTGTCGGTTCTTTGGGCAATCATACTCATAATAGTCAATTTTCAATTAGAACAGAGAGGGTTTGAATTTAGCGGACTGGATACAAAGGCGGTTGTTTGGCCAATCGGAACTGCGATTTGGACGCTTTTCCTACTCAGTAGCCAGTCAAAGGCAGGTACTCTTCTCTCTATGGATTTGAGTAATAGAATCAAGACATCTATCGGAATTGGTCTTGCCACAACTCTCTCACTGATGCTGACAGACGGTGAAATGCAAGCGATAACTAATGTGTGGGGATGGACAATGACAATTGCCCTGTGCGCTTTTTTGTTGAGCGGATTTGTAAGAGGAATCATATCCTCATTACGGAAAATATCGAAAATGGTTGGGATTTAACCCAGGTAAAATTAACAGAACACATAGTTTATTCCACCTCAGTCAGACAAACTAAAAACTAACTTTCAAGCAATTATTGCAAAATCAAGCAGAGCACTATTTTTTCCATTTCTCCCAAATCTAAGTTTGATTCTAGAGCTTTTTAATCGCCATTGTAAAATTACAATACTTTCGAGAATGATGGAGAAATGCTTACTCATGAAGATTCAAATCTTGTTCGAGTTTCGCTCGAGATCCCAAATCTATCGAATGTTATTCTAAACAGTTAATTTCCAGAAAAATGTAAGCGCTTCATCAGTTCCACCTTTAGAAGAAGTGAGCATTTCCCCATCTTTCCAATATTCGTATATATTTTCTCCAATGTGACATTGGAAGAAAGAATTACTTGTCGCACTTAAGTTAATTATCCAAAATTCGTTTGCCTGATTCACTAATTCTCTCAATTTATCATAATCACCTTGAAAATCGAATGAACCCTCGCCTCCATCAATACTTATTGTCGTAGGATTAGGGATTGTAACTTTGAGATTTGACAGCTCCGCCTTTTCCGAGTTGTATTTTGGTGATAAGAAATCTTCATGCGTGTCTTTCTCGGCATCTGAGATTGATTTAAAAAGACCTAAGACTCTAAAGAAATTAGTTAGCCACGAGAACATAATCCCTCCTCGTGTGCCCCATTTATAGTTAATATGCAATATTGAATTAGATAGGGGTTTCCAGTATAATAATCGATAACAACGGTAACGTCATAATTGGCGCATACAAACTCTATTCTTATGGGTATTTGGATAGACTCGCTGAAACTATCCGGAATAGATTATGTGAGGGAATGGTTAATTTGCTAAACGAATAAGATATATTCATGTTCGAAGATTCAAAGATGGTATTCATTGTTGGGTTCCCAAGGAGCGGTACTACCTGGATTCAGAATGAATTTTCTAAATTGGAAAACACTTTCACTCCGACAAATGAAACATTTTTCTTAACAAGTTACCTCAATAGGCTATTTTATGCTTGGAGGAAAGATAAAGAGGACAGATCAGTAAACGGAATTAACAATTTATTAACTGAACAAGAATACTTAGAATGGCTCCGAGTCTGTTCCAGAGCACTATTTGGGAAAATTGGATGGGATGGACAAAGTTACTTTGTAGAAAAAACACCATACAACATAATGTATCCAAATGAATTAAGCAAGCTTTTCCCGCAGTCCCATGTGGTTTTAGTACTCAGAAAACCTGAAGCGGTTTACAGCAGTTTACTTCGCGTATCAGATTTAGAATGGGGGTCATGGGCAAAGCAATATCTTGAACCGGAGGAATTTTGTAAAAAATGGAATGAACGATTCAGACATATTCATTTATTCAGGGAGTTGTTTGGTGAAAGATTCCACATTATTTCTTATGAAAGCGCGAAAGATAATCATGAAGAATTATCTGAAATAACAAATAAAATATTCAAACAAAAATTAGATACTAATCTGAGAGGAGATGGAGGAATTGATCTTATTTCACAAGATGGCTTTCAGTCAAATTCAAACGATGAATTGGATAATGAGGTTACTGATTACATCAAAGAGAGATGTTATCCCAGATATCATAAAGCTTTAAACTTGTGATTGCCCATACGAGGGGTAGTGTCTGTATCGACCTACTGAAAGCCCTTCGTATCCGAAAATAAAATGCAGAG
>PBGS01000039.1 GCA_002720115.1 Methanobacteriota archaeon | reverse complement strand
CTGGACTCAAGTTGATCAAGGAATACGAAACTATCGAAGCCATCTGTGCTGCAAAGGACAAGGAAGTTCCTGAAAGATTGGATGAGATTAGAGAAATTTTCCGAAACCACCCAGTCGTAGAAGTTGATGACGAAAGCCTTACTCAAGGAGCGGTTGATGTTGAAGGGTTGAAGAAATTCTTAGTTGAAGACAGGCAATTCTCACAAAAGAGGTTTGACAATGCAATGGATTTGCTTGAAAATGCTGGACTGGTTAGAACCGGCGGCCAAACCTCGCTATTCTCTTTCTGAGATGAAACGTAGTGGGCTTGCCAATACAGATTGGCCATTCCATTCTGTTACCACCCCTCTAGCAACGCTTTGTGCGTCGGCTAATGCCTCGCTGATTTTGTTTATTGGAGAGGTAGGGATTCCAACCAACATTTCGCAAACCCGAGATTTAGTCATTTCAATCACCCTTGATTGAACCACGTCCACGACTTCTTTTCTCGAGTTCACTCGTAATTCATTAGTCGGCCAGGCGTTGTCGAAGTCCAAAAATTNTGATAGTTTTTCGAATTGAGAATCCGAACCTACTGCGATGACTACCCATCCATCACTAGTTTGGAAGGCCTGGTATGGAACGAGATTTGGATGGCCTGAGCCTAGTAGGCCTGGGTCGTTTCCGCTTGTGATTTGATTTTGNCCTTGATTGGCTAGAGAGGCTATTGCACAATCCCATAATGAGATGTCCAGATGTGAATTAATCCCTGTTCTTTCGCGCTTGAATAATGCAGCCATAATTGCATTCCCAGCATACAATCCAGTGATGATATCAATCCACGCAACACCGACTTTGACCGGCCCTGCNCCCTCTTCACCAGTGATGCTCATTATGCCACTCATCGCCTGTAGAGCTAAGTCATAACCGGGCTCCTGTGACCTTGGACCATTCTGTCCGAAACCTGTTATTGAGCATAGAATTACATCTTTTGGAATCGGTCCGATTAATCTCTCAAGTTGGCCCGGGCGGAAATTTTCGATAACAACATCTGATTTTGAAATCAAATCCTGTATCGCTTCTTTGTCTTCCTTTAGATTGTGGAAAATTATCTCCTTTCCTCGATTACAAGATAGATGATATGCAGCGGTTCCGTCTTCTAGAAACGGTGGACCCCAGCCTCGTGTATCATCTCCCCAAGGAGCCTCAACCTTGGTGACTTGGGCTCCTAAATCTGCCAACATTTGNGCACAGTATGGCCCTGCTAGAATTCTTGANAAGTCTAGCACTTTTACTCCTTCAAGGACATCGTTCATTTTCACNACCCCANGTGTACAANTGATAATTATCACTAACTCTGTCATAGCCNTCGAATTTTACTTCNACCCATCCTTCAGGTGCTGTTAGNTTTGTNTATGGATAATTGATAATCCAATTTACATTCTTTAGNGTATCACAATCAGTCAATTCAACTTGCCAATCAGATGTATTCGTTCTCCAAAAGCCCATACTCTCTTTGTCACTAAGTGGGTCCATTGAGAATTTTATTGAATACAATCTATGCATGGATAACGGCGAATTTGCAATGAACAATACGTCCTCATCATCGGATATTTCATCCTCGAGATATTCTCCAATCACATCAGTGCCNCTCTCTTCGGCAAGTACGATTAATGAGGCATTAACCGCCAATANAAGACCAACTAAAACCAACACTGTTGTCTTCTTATCATCTTCAAAAGTTAGCCCTTTGTTTTCTTTTCTTGTCATTATACCATACCACATCGGGATGATTAGTAATGACAAGTATCTTCCATTATGTCGGTAAGAGCGTATTATGTCAAAGAAGTCTGTTCCGAATGTTACCGCTTCAGTAACCCATAGTGCTGCAATCCACCCAACAAGCGATGCTGAGATCATCTTACTCCCTTTCGTCAAATNTTCAGATTCTGGTGTTATGGCACCATCTGTATCACAAATTAGCAACATCCCACAACGCACATACAGGAAATATGCAATGAATGCAGCAAGTAAGGCGGGAATAATATCAACATTTGTTATTGAAATCTCATTTCTAGTGATGACAAACAATTGGACAATTAGGGCCACCAAGGTAAATTGAATCTGGTTCATTTCCAATTTTGTTGATATGAATAGAGCAAATCCTGCAGGCAATACATACCACATCGGCATTCCCTTGAAAGATAGAATCACCAAAGCTGCAGAAAAAGGAACTAGCCACCACATGTTGAATTTCTTGTCATCCCTCAATGCTTTGATAATCGCATAGGTCGAAATTGCGACCAACATCAANACAAATCCTTCCTGATACACTCTTCCTGTTGCTCGAATTAATGGAGGATATATCGATGCTAATGCAGTTAGTTGCAGTGCATATTCTTCAGTAAATAGCTCCCTCGTAAGCAGGTAAATTGCTGCCAAACAACCTAACCCTCCTACCAACCCTAAGGTGTGCAAAGTCGTTGCAGAAATTGAAAAAACCGTGANCCACAGTTCAAGGATTAAATGCCATGCATACCATTTTCCATCAGCAGGAACCTCTTTTGGAATTGAACCTTCTTGTGAATCTACTCTCAATTCTCCCCACTCTAAGTGGGCTTCACCATCATCCATTCCATCGCTGACATATGATGCGTGAACATGAGCATCTAAACCAAGTGGCATCAGTAATGCAGCAAGGAAATGCATTGCAATTCCGATTAGGAGAAGTGCCTTCCAGAACTTCTTCTCCATGGCAGTCCTATGTCGAGCAAGATTTGAGCCCTTTGGGCTCATCCAATCATTAATGGCGGTTTCCAACGACCATTTTTCCTACGGTGATCAAGAATGTGCCAGTAAACTGTGTGTTCAGCCTCCTCGGGTAAAACAAACGGACCTAATTTNGACCAAGCCNTGCGCGCATTCCAGGCCAGAAACGGAATAGAAAGNGCNGGACCACAAGTTGGTAGTGAATATCGACACAACCACGGGCGACTAACAAGACCCGAATCTTTCAGTGCCTTCTCAACAGCGTTCCAATCCTTCCAAGGGCCTGCTTTTTTCCTAACCAGCCAAGATGGATTCACACTACTGTCAAGTTCAAACCCGGCTTTCGCAATAACTGGTGCCATCCATGGAGCGATGTAGCCTGCTGGCGCTCTAAACCATGGCCTCCAAGCCTGTTTAGCAAAATTGTGTAGCTTTACATCAGCCTCTACCAGTGCGTTTAGCAACCCTTCTGAATCTTCTGGATAGGCCGACCAACATCTGTGTGTCAGGCCGTGACATCCAATGGTTACTTGTGGATGGTTTTCCAGTAAATCGCTCAACCATTCAGCAAAAACAGGATCATCGAGTTGATCTGCNATCACAAAGATTGTCAGAGATACTTGGGTTCTATCCAGCCATTTCCGGAAATATTCCATGGACTCTAACATTTCAGGAGAGGTTCCCTCACGAGGAATACCTTTNGAGCGAGTGGGGTGCCCCTGAGACGAAGGAGTGTGACGAATATCGTCGCTATCAACGGTCAACCAGACCGGCCTCATCTAATCACCACGGTTCAACTGAATCAGATGCAAAACGTGTGGAATTGTACGATTATCAATTTCAATCGGTACGAAACCTTCGATCGCTAGGCCTTTCCATTGTTGGCAAATCGACTTACAAGTGGCTAATCCTGCTTCATTGTGAGGATGAACTGTAATTTCGATTAGGGATTGCTCGGTTCTCTGAGATTGCCAACTGAATATAGCGTCCACACAAGCGCATGCGATTCCTTTCTTTCTCCAACTCTTACGTACCCAATATCCAAGATTGTAAGCNGATGCNGCTANTTGGAGTTCATCTCCTAANCCNATCATCCCNACAAATGAGTTGTCTTCCATNGAATGAATTGCCCAGAAATGAATCGAATCTCCATTTCTATGTAATTCTAAATCTATCATTAGGTCAGCGATTTGTCTTCGTGCTTCCTCGCCTTCTTTCAACCAGGGTAGGGCTGCTTTAGCGGCTTGCGGGTCTTCCAGATAAGCAATCATGACCTCTGGTAATATTCGCCTATTGATTGGACGAAGAATTACTTGGTCGTTAACCGCTAACTCCGGTGTTTCCATTCAATACCCTCCCTATACTCCAAGATGAGTAACTGCTGAAGAAACATGCTCATTGTTTGGCATTGCTAATTTCGCTTTGTCAAGCATTGCTTTCACTTCATCAACACGTCCCAATTGTTTCAAAACCATTCCAATGTGATAAATCAAGTCAATATTCTCATCTGTCAAGTGAGGGCCGAGTGTGTCGATTGTAGAAGCGGCTTCTTCGGTTTTACCACTCTTCACCAACTCTAGAGCTGAGACGACTTCGCGATGTACTTGACGAGCATCCCAGGCGTCAGATTCGGCCCAAGGCCAAATCCTTGATGGCATATCANGAGGANGATTTACTACCGGTTCTTTCTCCGGCTCCTGCTCTGTAGTTTGAGACGCTTCTATCCCTTCCNCCACAGTCTGTTGAACAGGTTGGGTGGCCGGTTCGGCTGGATTTGTTATGGGTTCTGAAACGACTTGATGAGTGNCTGGTTCGGATACTGGCGTCGGCAATTGCACAGGGGTTGTAGAAGCAGGAGCAATCTTTGACATGTTAGGAAGTACAACTGCAGGAGTGGGTGCTGGGGCCTTTTTAGCAGTGAAATCAATCTTGTTCTCATACAGCTCATCTGGCGGTAAAGACGGTAATTCAGTGCCCCCGACATGGCCCAACAAATCATCATCTACCTTACTAGGAGTGCTTGGAGAAAATACTGCACCTTTGCCTTGATGAATTGGTTCTGGAACTTCATCGAAAGGATCGGACTTTGAGAACTCTAACTTGGGTACATTCTTGATTTCTTCACCTACATCGTCAGCATGTACCTCAACTGGTTCATGATTAACGGTATCATGAAGTTCGGGCGAAGAGGATTCCATAAAGCCAATTTTTTCTGGTTCTTCGCTATCGAAATCTGTTACCTCGTATTGCTCCACATCTAATGGATCTTGGTCNAAAGTAAGCACAACCTCCAGCGCATCACCTTCTTCCCAAGTGTCGTCGTCGTCGGCCATCAATTCATCAAAAATCGAATCGCTNACCTCTGTNGAAATTGGTTCTCCTTGGTCCCTAGGGGCTTTGTTTAGCTCGTAATAACATTGAGCACAAGTAGCAGAACCGNGTTTGTTTACAAACTCGCAGTATGGGCAAATTTCACCCTCAACTTGTGCAGTTGACTTGCGCCTAAACATACCCACCAGCATCTGCTCGGCTGCTCTATCATTGTTAAGCATCACCTATTCTCGACCATCGACAAGATGCTATACCAGCAACACTACGGTTTTGTTATGTCCGAGAGGGGCGGAGTGCGAAGAGTGAACACNCGTCCTAGTGGAAATAAAACNTNGAATGTGGCTCATGAAGCCAAGTGGNGGAAATCACAGGACCATTTTGAGTGCTTCACAAATCTCATTGGAGTCGAATTGGANGATGAGTTGNGNCAGGTTCAGGAAAGATGGAAAAATTGGTCNAAACAAAAAATGTTGANTGCCGGACTTGCTTTGTTNGACCTCGTGGGCAGAACCTCAGGTAGATTCTTTGGAGACCCAATTCTAGTTTTCGAAGTTAGAGGAGGTGGGCCTCTTCCCTTCCACAGATTCGGTCATGGCGACATGGTCATAATTTCTAGAGCAAGACCGTGGGGAGAGAAAGTAGTCGAAGGTGTTGTATTAGACAGAAACAACTCGCGGATTCGTATTGTTGCTAAGGACAANCCAAGCGANTTGCGNAAAGGTGGCTGGCGCCTAGATAAGGGCGCTAATCGGGTTGCTCANGATAGAATGCATGAGGCACTCATTTCATTTCATTCGACTGAAGGCGATGGAGGAACGCCCCTCAGAGATTTATTGTTGTGCCAACCGCATGATCTGGTCACATCTGCCCAAAGACCACCTGAGATACATGGGCAAAAACTACGCCCTTTGAATATATCAGGGATGATGCTAGATGAAAGTCAGAAATCTGCCATTGAAACTGCTGTCAAACAGCGCTTAACNATGATTCAAGGACCNCCTGGTACTGGTAAAACCCACACAGCAGTGCACTTNCTCAGGGCGTTAATAGACATGGGCAGGGGCCCTATTCTGGCATGCGCAGAATCAAATGTCGCTGTAGATAACTTACTGGAAGGATTAATCGATTTNGGCGTCAAGGCAGTTCGCTTTGGGCGTCCGGTGAAAGTTAGAGAGAGTTTGCGTGAAGCTACTCTTGATGCTAAAGTTTCNAGCCATCCTAANCAAGACGAGATCAGTTTCATTCGTGAGGAAACCGAAGGCATTCGCGCTAAATTACATGACCTGAAAGGTAAAGACAGAGGCATGGCGCACAAAGATATCAACAAGAATTATCGTGAGATTCGCGAACTAGAACAGCGAATTACCGATGAGGTGCTATCAGGCGCTGAAGTTCTGTGCACGACAAATATTGGAGCGGGNCACTTTACTATCGCTAACCGGAAATTCTCAATTGTGCTAATTGATGAAGCAACCCAAGCAACCGAGCCTTCGGCACTTGTGCCGATTGTCAAGGGNGCTAGACAACTTATCCTAGTGGGAGACCACAGACAGTTACCGCCAACAGTTACTTCGCGTCGAGCCGAAGAGGGAGGATTGAATATTCCATTATTCGAGAGACTCCTGTCAAATGGAATACCTGCACATATGCTGACCACGCAGTACAGAATGCANCCAACAATTCGTGAATTTCCTTCTGCACGGTTTTATGAAAATCGATTNGAAGATGGATGTACCTCTTCACAAAGGCCCCCAGTGGCTGGCTTTTTGTGGCCAGATTGGGANAAGCCAGTTTCATTCGTCCCTGTTCATGGTTCAGAGATTGAAGAAGAGGCTGGTTCATCTCGCTCGAATATGGATGAGGCTGCAATTGTGATTAAAATCGTAAATGACCTTCTTGCACCAGGCGACATAAGAGCCGAAGATATTGGAGTGATATCACCTTATGCAGGACAAGTTAGGCTCATCCGCAGCATGATGAATGATGAGATTGATGGCCTGGAAATCAAATCTGTTGATGGATATCAAGGTCGTGAAAAAGANATTATTGTTCTGTCCACGGTCAGAGCAAATGAGAGTGGAACCGTTGGTTTTCTGTCAGATTATCGAAGATTAAACGTNGCTTTAACCAGAGCAAAACGGGGACTGATTGTTATTGGTGATGATAGAACATTGAGAAACGATGCCACTTGGGCNAGTTGGTTAGATTGGATTTCTGAATCCAACCTGATGGCNTGGCATATTGTGAACTCTTGAGGGCCAGACTTTCAAAGGAATGGCCCAAGCCCCNTACATGGCCGACTCCCCGGTTAGCGTCNATAAACCCGGAACAATGGCGCAGGCAGCTGTTGCTGCAACTATTCCAGAAGGAATGCTAATCGCTCCAATATGGAAACGGATGGTTGCTCTAGCGCTTGATGCCTTCCTAATCACATTGATTATTGCTGCCGTTGCCGGTAAGACATTTTTCAACTACCTTATGGCAGTTGACTTGTTAACAACAGAACAGTCCCCCTACGTATTGGGTTCCTGGATTATTCACCTGACATTTTACTGGTTTTATTTCAAGTATACCGGACGTCACTACGGGCGAAGTTTGGGTCAACGAGCCATGAGGATTGCAATTGTAAAGAATGATGGAAGTTTACTCGAAAATGATAGATGGGGTCGAAGATCTGTACACAAAGTCAAGTATGTCATTCCATTCTTAGGAGTTTTTCTAGGTCTTTGGGATGTGTTCAAGACTTGGAAACATGAAGGAAAAAGAAGCCCAGTAGATCTTGCTAACAATACTATGGCAGCAGTAGATTGGTCGCTTCCAATAAACACACGCGGTGGACTGAGATAGACTACCTGTTCACGGTTGTATTCAAGTATGGTTGCGATAGTGGACTGATTGGTGAGCGGCGTGAGTGTACCAACAACAGGAAGTAGTGGCTCTCTACAAGCCGAAGTTATTGATATCAAAATGGACATCAATGACGATGATGAAGATGTGATTATCGCAACTGTGTCAATCACAAATGAAGCACCAGTTCCGATGGGCGGATTGGATGTTGCCGTNATCACAAATAAAGGGGCAAAACACCTTTCGCAGGAAGGTGTTACAAGCCTAGGCCCGGGAATCCAAAGAGATTGGACTTTCGAATTCCCCCTGGACTCTGGCGAATGGACATTCGTTCTGAAGGGTTCTTCCGATGAAATCAAAATGGGCCCATATGCTTATGATTTTGAGTATAGTGTAACCCAAGGAAGAAAATTATCCAGCAATATTGGGTCATCGCTTTTCTCTGGAGCATTTGATCAAAACTTAGCTGATTTTGGGAATGTCAAAGAGCGTGAAATGATTGACCCNTCAAAGGTTGTACTTACCTCTTATTCAGCAGAAAACTCAGAAGGTGGAGAGACTCTGATTAAAACAGACTTGGACGATCTGTCCACCGGATTAACCTCTTCAACCAGTAATACAGGAGATGCACCTGTTCTCGCTGATAAGCCAATTCTAGAGGCCCCCCCNACNCCTCCTGCAGGNCCACCTACTCCTCCTTCTGCACCACCAAGCCCTCCGGCAGGTCCNCCNACACCTCCTGCAGGCCCACCTACTCCACCTTCTGCACCACCAAGNCCCCCGGCAGGTCCGCCTACTCCCCCTTCTGCTCCACCAAGCCCTCCGGCAGGTCCGCCTACTCCCCCTTCTGCTCCACCAAGCCCCCCGGCAGGTCCTCCAACACCTCCTGCAGGCCCACCCACACCTCCATCTGGTCCGCCTACAGGTCCACCAAGTGGCCCACCAACTCCTCCTTCTGCACCGCCCGGCCCACCGGCTGGCCCGCCTGCTGGTCCGCCTGCGGGTCCTCCAGCAGGACCGCCTGCTAGCAGTTCTCAATCTGTCATTGAAATGCCAGAAAAGCCAGATTTGTGAGGGAGCATCTTGAGTGATGATTCGTTTGTAATGGAAATGTGTGGCAATAAATCTGCTTGGCAGATAGAAGTTGACGCAGTTGAGAAAATCGATTTAGAAGCAGTCGGNACTAAAATTGAATCCGCTGGTTACACAGTAGGAATCAGAACAAGACTTGCCTGGACTTTCTCAGGNCCTGCCGAATTAACTTTGTATCCAAGTGGTAAATTACTCGTTAAAACTGAAGACAAGGAATTGGCTGCATCTATCGCCAGGCTCCATGTCCGCGAATGGGTTAGGACGTGATTAGATGAAAGAGCACCTCGAGTCAGGGGGACTTGTGGTTTATCCAACCAGTACCCTACCAGGATTAGGGTGCCTACCAATTTCAAATGGATTAGATAACTTATATTCAACAAAAAATCGACCCGAGACTATGCCAGTTAGCTTAGGCGTTTCTAGTATGGAACAGGTCTCATCAATTGTAGAAATCCCAGATTTTCTCGATGATTTCCTGTCCTCTTTCACCAAGGGGGGAATCACCACAATCCTACCTGCGGTCGAAGCTTTGGATCCAAGNTTAGGCGGAAAGAATGTTGCAATTCGTGTTTTTTCGCATCCGGCTGCAGTCTCTCTTGCTGAAAATTATGGGCCCATCACTGCTACTTCTGCCAATGAATCCGGGGTCGCCCCCGAATGTAATACTGAAATCGCAGCACAAATTTTGGGAATAGAACATTTCGTAGCAGGAATATGCCCCAATGGCCTTGGTAGCACCTTCGTTAGGCTTGAAAAAAGCGGTGATGAGACACGTGGTTGGAGGCTAACCGTTATGAGAGAGGGCGTGATACCTCGCGCAGACGTGATGAGATGGTGGACGAGTCCAACCTGAAGTATTGGCATGATGCAGGCCATGTTGCACGCCGAACTTTGGAGGCGATGCGAGAAGAAATCACAGTCGGCAAATCTTGGGATGAGGTAATTCAAAGCGCTGAAAGATTCATTCGAAGAAATGGAGGAAAACCCGCTTTTCCCGTTACAATTGCAGTAAATGATTTTGCTGCACATTATACTACTGATCATGCTGCTATTGCCCCAGAAGGGTGGGACAGAGAAATGGTGTTCGAAAACGGCGATTTAGTAAAATTGGATGTTGGAGTNCACATTAACGGCCACATNGGCGATAACGCTCTAACTATCGANGTGGGGAACAAAGGAAACCATACAGACCAGATTAAAGCAGCTAGAGAATCCAGAGATGCAGCGATAGAAATGATGCATCCGGGAACACCTTGGTACAAAGTCGGAGCTGCTGCTGCTCAACCGTCTCTTGATTCTGGATTCCAACCAATTAGAAACCTATGCGGCCACCAATTGAAACCTTGGGAGTTGCATGCCGGAGTGAGTGTGCCTTCCTATGCATGTGGTGCAGACAATCCTGGGTTCAAAGGAGTTGTTGAGGAGGGTGGCGTATATGCCATTGAGCCTTTCAACACAACAGGAAGCAGTGGTATGATTCGAAATATTGGTGCTAGAAATTCCTCCAACATATACAGAATTACCAGCAAGGGACTCTGGAGAAAGGCATTATCTAGAAANCAACTCAAGCCTTTGGGTGCGCAATTAGCAAGGAACCTTGAAGAGAGGTACTCTACACTTCCATTTGCGGAACGATGGGCATTCCCTATGTTAGAAAAACCATTCCCGGAAGCAGATGAAGCAAGCAGGCAAAGCAAATGGAATGCACTTGTGAAGAAATTGATNAGTATCAGGTTCCTAGAAACATATCATGTATTGGGATGTCAAGACGGCGGGATGATCGGTCAATTTGAACACACTATAATGGTAAATTCTGGTGGCGCAGAAATATTAACAGTAGAATGATTCAATAAATTCTAAGTTATTCTTGTAAAGCCAATAATAACAAAAAATTTGTCAAAATGGTTATTTGCCGTAACACCTTGGCTCATCACGAACAGGGCTGTTGAAGTTCTCGTTGAGTGCATCCCATCCCCTCTCCGTTGGCTCTCACCCTGTTCACCTTAACATGGATTAGCCGCAAGGCTGGATTCATTTATTGTAATTTTTTGATAAAAATAGGTTATATTTGATGCCTACAAACCGTATGTACCACTTACTCGGTGTTATTTTTTGTAAATGGAATTCAATTGGAAATGTCACGCAGTAGCACGGTTTTTGAGGCCTAAATAGACTTTGTTCGGCGGAGGTNTTATATATCGCGCCTGTTGTGGCAAAGTTATCCCCCGTCTGGGGGAGGAGGACAAGAATATGAACAACGAAAACCGAAACGAAGAGGCAGTCAGCCCAGTTATCGCTACCATCCTAATGGTTGCGATCACTGTAGTTCTGGCTGGTGTATTGTATGTATGGGCATCTAGCCTAGCCGACGACTCAACCGGCGGCGGNCTAGACACATACCAGTTTAGCGACAGGGATGCAACAGGATCCATGTCTGAGTCTGGCGGCGATGGACTAGTCCACGTAGCTATGACACAAGGCGACGACCTAAGCTGGGCTGTACTGAAGGTTTCCATCGTAGTTGACGGTGGAGCATCAATGACCTGTGATGAAGCAGGATCTGCAGATGCAACTTCAGATTGCACCTTTGCAAAAGATGACGACAACTACTGGAGCACATCCGAAGAGATCACCATCTCTGAAGGAAGCGCAACAGACCTATGTGACGGCTCCGATGGCGGCTGCTCAGTTGACGTAACTCTAACCAAGATCGGTGTCGGAAACGAAGATGACAAGGTCATCCGCACCATTTCCGCATACGCTGATGCTTCTAACTGAAGTCGGTAATACTGATTGAAAGTTAGGTATACGAGAAACCTCTCGAATCTGCCCCTCTGGGAACTTCGGTTCCCAGGGGGGCTTTTTTTATTTTCAAAATCGAGACTATTGATTCGCTAAAGTCTCTCTAACATCTGTATGCTGTTCCCACATGTGCAGGCTCTTACCTCTTCCAGAGTGAACCAATGCTACTAGCAGATTCTCTAGGCCGCACATGATTACTCCAGCAGTTCTAATTCCAAAGAAGGATTTGTTTGAGCGAGCAAGTAACCAAGATGCTAGACAATACAATTCGACAGCAGATAGAGCCATTGTCAACGAAGTTTCCGGAAGATATGCAATATTACGCATGATTGCCATTACTCCTCCAGCAGCTATTGCTAACGGAGAGAGAATATGCATCCATGCATTCCTTCTCAATATCTTTGCAAATCGACCTTCTCGATGTGAAAACCAATGCTTACGTTTCCTTGTTAAAAGACGAATTAGCCCTTGTGCTCTGCGAACCTTCTGTCTTCTCTGACCTTTGCGGGTAAGTGGCATTTGGTCGCTAAATTTCAAGTCAGGGTCTTGAATAGAACGTAAGCCATTCAATCTTACAGCAGTAGCAATTTGTGCGTCATCTGCATTCGCTGACAAATACATGTCCGAGGCAGAAACCATGCCCGCTCTCCAAGCAAGAAGAGAACCCTCCAGAAATGGTGTACTATCGTGTGAAGATTCTCCAACGCGCAAAAGAGTGTAGATCTCTCTGTGCTCGCTCTCACTTTCGAATTTGCCTTCACGCTGCGGCGTTCCACCTACCGACCCTACAAGTGGGTTGCTAAACCAGCGATTAATCCGCTCAAGAGCACCTGGCATAATCGTAGCATCAGCATCTGTCATCACAATTATTCCTTCACTACCTTCCAGTTCCTTGAGAGCCAGAGCGACTGCTGCAGTCTTTCCTTTCCGAGTTTCCATTGGAATTATTTTGTGCGATTCAAACGCATCTGGGAAATCTTCCAGCCAAGTTTTTGCCTTGGAGAGAGTTTGATCATCTGATGCTGAGTCGACTAACAACAAATGTGCTTTGAAGTCCTGCTTCGATAGATTTGCAAGCTTCTTTTCAATGATTAATTCCTCATTCCATACTGGCAATAGAATCGTCATATCTAGTCCAGAAAGTTCCTCTGGACATTCTATTTTTTGTTTGGACCAAAGACCACACGACCAGCGATGTAAAGCAAACGGAGCAAATCCTATGGCGGCCAAACCAAGCTCGCCGTAAGCCAACCATTCGCCTGCCATGAAACGGCCAACGCACAAACCCACTATTCAACAAAACCCATATTGTTGACAGCATCAATGCTATTGCAGATGAATATGGAGGGCTCCACATGCGCAGAGTCGTACACGTGGGCCCATTGATGGCACCTGGTGGGATGTCGTCTGTCATCAAATTGCTTGCAGCAAACCCTCCTGAAGGATGGAGGGCGTCGTCATGCAACACATTTTCACGTCGTGGATCCATACAGAAATTACGAAGATGGCAGATTGCGAAGAAAGAAATCAAAACCGGTGATTTCGACTTGGTTCACATTCACTGTGCTTCTGATTGGTCATATAAGCGAAAAATCTCAATCGCCAAAGTTGCAAAGGCACCAGTTATTTTCCATATCCATTCTGGACGATTTGATATTGACACAAAATCTGATTTGGAAGATTACCAAGTGGTCTGCCTTTCTGAAACATGGAGTGAGCGATTAAAGCCACTAATTGGAGATTCTATCTCAGTACCAAATCCTGTTAGCCCACAACAAAACGACAGTATTGAAAGAGAGAATTTCACATTGCTAATGGGACGTAATGACCCGGTTAAGGGACATTCGTTTGCCTACTCTTTGGGGTTGGAAGACCTCAGAGTAACCGGTGTTGATAATGCGCCAAAGGGAGTTACTGCTCTGGGATGGGTTAGTGAAGAAGAAAAGTGGAGACTATTGCAAACCGCTGGATGTCTTATTGTTCCTTCAGAGTATGAAGGTCAGCCGATGGTAATCCTAGAGGCACTTTCAGCGGGGTGTCCAGTAGTTGCATCCAACAACGTTCCCGACCTACCAGATTGTGTAAAAGTGGTTGACA
Organism: Methanobacteriota archaeon; assembly: GCA_002720115.1. Lineage (GTDB taxonomy): Archaea > Thermoplasmatota > Poseidoniia > Poseidoniales > Poseidoniaceae > MGIIa-K1. The sequence goes on along the minus strand of PBGS01000039.1, from coordinate 45,919 downwards.
TCGGCGATAAGTCAGGCTGGATTGAAGCGATTTCAAACCCGATTACTGAAAGACTGAAAGAAGCGGTTGCTAAGCATCATGTCGATATTGTAAGCAAGCAATGGGGCGAGATTTATGATAGAATCATAGACTCCAGTGCGTCGACTGAATGAGACCATGATAGATTCTCTTCAGCGTATTTACGAGATTCATTTTGTAGATTTTCTAGAGCGTCCCTATCTAGTGATTTTATCCAATCTACAGTACTAGTAATGAATTCTTTTTGTGAGAATAATTGCATCCAATCTCCTGAACCTTCGACCTGATGACCTGCGTGGTCGATTCCACAAACTACCATGCCACTAGCAAGATACTCTGAACGCTTCAATGGGCTTGCAAGGCTCCATACTTTGTGGTCAGGCATCGGTAAAAACCCGATGTCATAAGTGGCGAGTTTTGCTGCTAAGTCCTCATGCGGGATAGCATCGGTTACCACTAAGCCATCCATTCCAATGTTCCTCAATCGCTCAACTGCATTCCCGCTTCCATGGATATGCAGGGTTGCATCTATTCCTTGTAATTGCAATCCTGCTAGAACCATTGGCAAAGACATTACACCTCTGTGTACATCGACTCTGCCATGATATGCCAATTTGATTGGCCCTTCCTTTTTTGCTGGTTGGAATAAATCGAGGTCAACACCTGCAGGAATAATTTGTATCGAATCGTTGGTATATTTAGTCTGCTCAATAACAAAATTACGATGTGCAGAAGAAACCGTAGTGCCTTTGTTTGTTATCGACCACGCTTTACGCCATGGGCGCCATTGTAACATCGCTAGGATTCCATTATCAGCGGGCGGGCCTCTGTCGATTAGTACCACTGGAGGCTTGATTTTTTTCGCTATGGAGAATATTGGCCAGTCAATCAAAACAACATCTGCAGAATTAATTTTGTCAAGATGTTCATGCAATTTTTTGACTACGCTTCTAGCTTGGAATCCCCTGCGACTACTACGCTCGATAGAATGATGATTGAATGCGTTTGCAACTGAATTTCCGGGTGAATAAAAGTCGACTGAGTGGCCTTTAGAGACCAATCCATTTGCGAGTTGAATTTGGGTTGTTGAACATAAATCGGAGCCCAATACTCTAGAAGAAAGCCACACAATATTCACGAAAGACCCTCCTTTAGCGTAATCATATCTCCAACAGATAATGTGCTGTGTAATAGAGAAATGTCTGCTATCGAGGTATGTATGTCGCCAGCTCTTTCTTCAGCGAACACAGGGGGAAGCATTTGAGGATTCAACGCATTCAGGGTTCCAACTAATTCCAATAGTGAGATGCCTATGCCCGATGCAACATTCATCTCTCTTGGTAACTCTTCAATCTCTAGGCACAATCCAATGATTCTAACTAAATCGTGAACATGAACGAAGTCCCTGACTTGAGTTCCATCGCCAAAAATAGTGCATCCCTTACCAAGAGAAATCGCCTTCTTGAATGCAGGGATTACCGCAGCATAGCCCCCTTCTGACGATTGTCCTGGGCCATAGACATTGAAGAATCGAAGAGAACATGTCGCGATATTGGACCTTAGGAGTAGCTCTTCCCCAACAATTTTTGATACTGCATAAGGTGATTGAGGAATTAGTGAAGCCTCTTCACTTATCGGAATTTGATCGCAGTCGCCGTAAACTGCTGCACTAGATGCGAAGATTATCTTCTTGATTCCTGCTGTTTCGGCTGCTGAAATTATCGATTTAGTTCCATCAACGTTAATCGAAAGTGTTTCATCAGGATTATCTATTGATTGAGGAACTGAGATTTGTGCTGCTAAGTGAACTATGTAATCAATCCCATCAAACTGTAGACCATCACGAATATCTGCAGTAATACACTCCCATGGGTGGCTGTCAGTGTGCATTATATCCAAAGAAATCACATTATGGCCTAGGTCATGCAAATGGCGACAAAGATGAGTGCCGATAAAACCGCTACCACCGGTAACAAGCACGCTCGGCATGGCTAGTCGTTAACGAAGGGGGTGAACATACCTTCGCTTGTTTAAGCCACTGTATTGAAGAACAGAAGCCCTCGCACTTACTTCCATGGGCTGGACTCCTGAATTCGCTAATCAAGCCGCTAGAGGCGACTTGACTGTGGGAATCATTGGCCTAGGGTATGTTGGATTACCAACTGCAATTGGTTTTCATGATTCAGGATTCAATGTCTGGGGAGTTGATATTTCTCAGAGAACTGTTGACATGGTAAACCGTGGTGAAAACCCAACGGGTGACCCTGATGTTAACGATATCATTCCTGCACCGGGAAGCGAGAGATGGAATATCACCACATCCACAAGTGAGGCAGTTCCTCATTGCGATGTTGTTCTAGTCACCGTTCCCACCCCTGTAACTGAGGACCTCAAGCCGGACTTGAGCTATGTTCAGAAAGCAGGAAGAGCGGTGTTTGAATCACTTAGCAGAGGTTCTCGTACAATCGTTGTACTCGAATCCACAGTCTACCCAGGCGTAACTGCTCAAACTTGGTTGCCTGAATTAGAAGACCTTGGTTTGGAAATTGGAGTCGATGTGGAAATTGCTTACTGCCCAGAGAGATTCAATCCAGGAGACCCAGCACACGGCGTTAGGCAAGTTGCTAGAGTCATAGGATGTTCAAATCCAGATGTTGGAGAAGGCCTTGTTGGATTGTATAGTCGGCTAACATCAGAAGACGTACGCTATGTTGGGAAATTGGAAGTTGCCGAGGCTGCTAAAGTGATTGAGAATGTTCAGCGCGACATCAATATTGCACTTGTTAACGAACTAGCACGTATTTTCCCTGAACTCGATGTTGATGTCGAAGATGTTCTTTCAGCAGCAGCCACTAAGTGGAACTTCCACCGATATACACCAGGTGTGGGAGTAGGAGGGCACTGCATTCCAGTTGACCCATACTACATGATGCAAAGGGCAGCGGATGTTGGAGTTCCTGCTGAATTGATTACAGCTGCCCGTGCAGTAAATCGAACAATGCCAATCCATGTTGCAGGAGTCCTAAATGAACTACTCTACAAGGCAGGAGTTCCTGCTGGTGAAGGAAAGGTTCTGCTTCTAGGCTGGTCGTACAAGGCAGAAGTTGGAGACCCTAGAGAAACCCCCGCTGAACCACTCACAGAAGCCCTTCATTCCAAGGACATTGCAGTTGCAGCTTACGATCCTCACCTTAATGCAGAAGATTTTCCAGAAGGCGTTGAGGTTGTCAGCGATATCGACTCTGCTGGAGGTTATGACTTGGCGGTTCTCGTTACTGCACACAAAGCGTGTCAGGAAATCGATTGGGCTGGGCTTGCATCTCGTATGAGAAATTCAATTCTCTACGATGGTCGTCGTGTTCTTGATTTGAATTCTTTACAGAATGCTGGTTGGCAAGTTCACGCTGTCGGCCGGCCCTAATCTACTCAGCGTATACTGATGAATAGCGCTCAACTAAGTTACTCCAAGAGCGTTCGTTAACCACCCATAATTTCGCTTGTTCTCCAAGTTTAGTCCTTAGTTCTTGGTTTAAAATTAAAATTTCAATCGATTTGACCAATGATGACAATTCGTTATCTTCAGTAATTATTCCTGTTTCTAGATTTGTAATTATCTCATTTAGAGCAGGTAAATTGGTGACAATGACGGGACGTGCCCTAGCCATCGCCTCGAATGGCTTCAATGGAGTAACCGTCCTTGTAACAAGGTAATCTGGACGGCTAACAACGAATATATCTATCAAGTCATAATACTGAATCACCTCTGTATGGGGTACAGGACCGGTAATTAGGGCTCTACTTTTCAGACCAATACGGTTTGAAAGCTCAATCAAATCTTCTTGCCCGTCGTTCCCAGTTAAGCAAAAGAAATTGACCTCATGGCCTTGTTTAACCAATTCAGATACTGCTTTAGCAGTCATATCAACGCCTTCTAACTTCCTCAGAGATCCGATGTAACCTACTGTAATATTACCATCTAATCGATTTATTTGTGTTTCAATAGAGTTGAATTTTGAGGATTCAGCTGCTGATTCGACTGTTTCGATTCCATTTGGTACAACTGTAATTTTCTCTCCGGAAATCCCTCTTGAGATTAGTTCTTTCTTGAGCTCATTCGATATAGCGACTATCTTGTCAGCACCTTTTAGAACTCTGTTTTCTAATCTTCTAAATCTTGAATATGCGAGACTTTTTCTTTTCCACCTACCGTTAGCGACTGCTGTTTCTTCCCACATTCCCCTCATTTCATAAACAAATTTCTTGCCAGTTTTTTTTGCTGCATTCATAGATGGAATTCCAACACGGTAAGGGGTATGTGCATGAATAATTTCTATGTTGTTTTCCTTGATATACTCAAAAATATGTGATTCAAAATGTTTCATCAAAACTCTCTCTTCCCAGACTCTGTAAGGTATTTGGAATGGCTTTTTCATCAACCTACCCAACTTGAAAAGACCAAAATACACAAAATCATATATCATTCTGACTGATGATTTCTGACGTTTTTCTGTTTCTCGTTGCCTTGATTTAACTCTTGTTAATCTACGAATAAGCCGTTGACTGAGCGGTATTTTTCCAGGAATAAAATAAGGGTGCCCACATCTTACATAGCTAATTCCATCGTGCTGAATATCTTCTTGCATCAATTCCCTATTTGGATAAAATGGAGATGTGAGAGCATGTACTTCCATATCTTCTATCCGACTCTGATGCTTAAGAATCATATGAGATCTAATGGCATAGCCATTGGTGTCTGGATGGCTATTTGCCAACACGTGTAAAACTCGTATGTAATCCACTCCTAATCGCCAATTGTTTGCATTAAAACATCAACAATTCGGGCGGCGGTCTTTCCATCCCAAAATTTGGGAATTTGGCCTGCTTTGCCATTACCTTGCAATGCTTCTTGACCAAGTTGGACAATCTTCTCTGGGTTGGTACCCACCAGTTGATTTGTTCCTTGAGTTATTGTTACTGGCCTTTCAGTGTTTTCTCTAATTGTTAAACACGGGATGCCAAGAGCTGTTGTCTCCTCCTGTAATCCTCCTGAATCTGTTAATACTAATTCAGACTTAGACATTAAAGATATGAATTCAAGATATCCTGCTGGTTCCGCAATTTTCATACCTGGAATTGATTCAATTCGGTTATATAANTGGAATTTCTCTGCCATTTTCCTAGTCCTNGGGTGCATAGGGAATACAAATTCAATATCTCCAGACAACTNCTCCAATGCTGAAATTATATCAGAAAAGACTGANTTATCATCGACATTAGAGGGCCTGTGTAAAGTAACTAATGCATAACCTTTAGAGAGGTTATATTTGCTGAGAGTATCAAGGTTTTTTGCGATATCAAGATTGTTCAATAAACTGTCAATCATCACGTTCCCAACCATATGAATCTTATATTCGTCAACCCCTTCTTTCAACAGGTTCTCATCCCCATCATCTGATGGAGTTAACAAGATGTCGCATATCGAATCTGTCACTATACGATTAATTTCTTCTGGCATTTTTCTGTCAAATGATCGTAATCCTGCCTCGACATGAGCACATTTTATGTTTAATTTTGCACTAACTAAAGAACAAGCTAATGTTGAGTTTACATCTCCAACAACCACTACCATAGAGGGTTTATGTTCTAAGCATACCTGTTCAAATTCAACCATCACCTTGGCTGTTTGTGTTGCATGGCTACCGCTTCCAATACCAAGGTAAATGTCCGGCTTTTTCATATTCAAATCATCAAAAAAAACCCTTGACATGTTATCATCATAATGTTGGCCTGTGTGAAGTAAAATATTCGGAATTCCACGCAAATCGAGTTCCTTCTGAATCGGAGCGATTTTCATAAAATTAGGACGAGCGCCGACGACTAAAACAATTGGATTCATATTTACCACATCTCATTTTCTAATTTTGAAAAGATTGCTTTTAATCCGTATTTCCTCTCAATCAATTCCCGATTTGTTTGGTCTTTAGAACCAAAATCTGTAGACAGAATTGTTGTCATAGCATCCTCTGTATTTTCAATCACCCAATCATCGGTATAGATTTCTTTCGCCCCATCCCACGGCCAAATTATCGGAACAGCACCACTGGCTACTCCATCAGCAATTGAATAATGGAATGACTCGAAATCACTTGGAGAAAGAACATATCCTATCTTTCTATACCAGGAAGACAACGAAATTGAAAATTCATCCCATGAAACTGATGATTTCAAGAGTGGCTCGTTTTCTATTCTCTGGAATTGTGAGGAATAGTATTCCATTTCCTTAGCTCGATTTGGCGCCTTCATGAATTCAATATTTCTCGGATCTTTGCCCTTGATTATCAATTTCCAACTTGGATCAGCTTGAACTAACCCTCTCATCAAATTAAGTGCCCTATCTAATCTCTTTCTTTGGGGAACGATTCCAATTATTCCAAGTGTTTTGCTAGCAGTTGGAAATTTTTTCTGATTCAAACGATTTACATCAACATAATTTGGGATCACGATTGTTGAATTCAAATCCCAATTAAACAACTGAATTGCTTCTTCCCGCACGTGTTCTGCCACGAATATAAATTTGTCAACTCCGTTGGTTTCTACATTAACAGGAAATACTCTCGCTCGTTCATTTACTTCCTGTAAATGAATTCTGACAACATGTTTTTGTTCTGGAGATATATTGTTTGAATACCATACTGAATTTGCTAATCCCCATTCGCTGAATACTACTTCTGCCCAGTTCAGAAGCGACCTCGATCTTTCAATATCAAGTGGTTCGCCCCAACCCCATTTATCTCTTCTGACATAATGCCCTTTTATTTTCAAATAAGATTCAAACTCTCCTATAAATTTCAAATCGTGTCCATTCAATATTATTCTCTTATATTCATCAGAATGTTTGTCATAAAGCGACTGAATGAATGGCTCAATAATTTCTAACCTTGAAGTTGTTATTTCATGCTTCCTTGCTTTGATTGAATGATTTTCAAAATCAATTTCCTCAATAATCGGGATAAGTTTGTTCAATAATGGATTAATCTCTTTGGCATCTGAAACAAATAACGGATAATCATCTCCTAATAACTCAACATTTAGATCGTTGCGAGTTACGATTGATGGAATCCCTTGTCGAGTATTCTCAATTACTTTAGTTGACATCTCAAGGGTGTTTGATTCTAAAAGTGGGGAGCGATAGCACCAAGCTACATCCATTTTACTCATCAACTCCAAAGCCTCTGCACGCTGCATCCCGCCATGCCAAGTCACATGAGAACTATCTTCCAATAAGGACAAAATCTCAGAAAAGAAATTCGGATGCTCTGGAGTATTTTTGTGGATTTTATCTCCGATAATATGAATCTCGACTTCCGAATTGCCTTCTGTTGATTTGATTAATTCAGTAATTCCCCAAAGCGGTGCTATTTTCCCACTATACCCAATTTTCAACTTATCAATCATCTTTCTTTCAAATTNNACATCTNCAATATCTGGAATCATTGGCGGAAGCAAAANCATGTTTTCATCTGAAACTCCAAATTGAGANGAAAGATCCTGTTTAATCTGCTGNGTTTGNACAAAAAANCCTCCAACGAATTTTTCTAAATCAGGAATCAGTGTTTCCGTGTTAGGTTTGTTCTTTCGCGTTCCNTCTGTATCAATAAAGTAGTAATCTGTTAGATATGGATAGACTCTTTGCCAAAGATTCTTTTTGCCCAAAGAAAAGGACGAAACTTCCAAACCTCTCAATATTATTGATTTGTATCCTCCATATATTCCATCCAATATCTCNATCAGATTTATTGCATCTTCNGCACTAATTNTACCTTCTTGGATACCGAAATGCTTTGGTTCGATTATCTTGATGTCTGGACTAGCAATTAGTGGTTTTAACAAAATTTCACGAGTGATATCAGACTTTAGCAGTAAATGTACTGAGACATCTGTTTTTGTGAATGCTTCGCATAGTGACATAAGCCATACAGAGGAGCCGTCGATAATGTTAGTGTCTAAATCTCCGTAGATAATTACCGACGGTTTGTGATCGATTTCAAGTTCATTTCTACCAATTAGATCCAGGTAGTTTCTTTCATAATCATCCGATAACCCATCTTTTCTCAAAATCTCTTCTCTCTTGTCCATAGACCATTTCGAGTCATTAAATGATTGAAGAAGTTGCCATGCCTGCTGATTTTTCCTCATAGAGAGAAGAAGATTNACCGTAGTTTTCATTGTCCTCTCGTCTTTTGTTTCATTTACATATTTCAGCCCGATTTCTATGGCACGCTCCACATCTAATGTTGACAAGGCTCTTACTAACGAAACATGAACATTTGCAGCATCGTNTTTNCAACGCTTTTTATTGAGTAATTCCTGAATTACTTCCTCGATTTCTTTTACCCATGCATCGCCGTGGGCCTTTTTTAAATTAATGAGTTCATGAGAGATTTTTGTTAAATTAACCGGTCTCTGTGTTGCTAAGTGGATTATTTTTGGATACTTCCTCAGATTTCCACTAAGTTTATGCAGGCCCTTTCTTCGTTTCCGAAGATAGTGGTCAAGCCTAATNCGGAAACTAGATTTCAANCTATCACTCCATCTTATAGAGCTTGACAACTAATTCGTCGTCATCATCAACAATTATCCTGCCGTTTTCAATGTAAACTAGACGATCACACATATCTCTAAGTGTGTTCAAATCGTGTGAGATAACCAAAACTGTCATTTCGCTATTCACCATTTCCTTGACTTTAGCTTTCGATTTTCGCTTAAACGAACTATCTCCTACAGACAATACTTCATCTAATAACAAAATGTCGGGTTTTGAAAAACAAGCGATACTAAATCCCAACCTTGCTCGCATTCCTGAAGAATAAGTCCACAAGGGGGAATCGATAAATGCTCCAAGTTCTGAAAATTCAATTATCTCTTCTTCCATTTCTTCCAATTCATTGGTAGTCATGCCCAATAATCCACCACTAAAATGGATGTTTTCTCGTCCTGATAAACCAGGAGAAAATCCTAATCCGTATCCAGCAAGAAGGGTAATTCTTCCCTTAGTATCGACTATGCCTCTATCAGGTTTGTAAATACCGCCAACCAGACGCAATAGAGTACTCTTCCCGGCACCATTGGGCCCAAGTATGCCGACAACCTCTCCCTGCTTTAACTTTAAATCAATACCATTTAATGCACGAAACCAATTCTTTTTCTCGCTTCGGAATAAAGAAATTAATTGTTTCTTAATTGTAGTAACACCTGAATTATGGAAAGGAAAATCTAGCACTGCGTCTTTAACTTTGATAGTATAATCATCTGCGGTCATAAGTATTTCACCGCCTGATCTTGTTTGGCTTGATAATAATATGAACCGATAATAAATATCGCCAAGGTTTCAATTAGCGCTACTAGGATATAATCTGTGCTAATCCCTAGTGGCGTCCCCATGATTAGAGTTCTTGAGATGGACAGAAAGACGGCCATTGGATTAGCAATAAGGTATACAGAGACATATTCTGCAGGGATTCTGCTATCTGCAATCATATCAATTGTATAGAATACTGGTGTGAAGTAAAATCCGACTCTAGTGGAGACGTTGACAATCTGGCCTGTGTCTCGTAGTTTTGTATGCAGAATGCTTGTAATCATCGAGATGCCTAATGCGAGGGTTGCTATGCCAAGAATCACAAGGGGTAACAGAAGCATTTCAGGACTTGGTTTTAATTCATAATATGCTAAAAACGGGATTAGCGATAGCAGGTTAAGAAGTAACGTAGATATTGCAAACCCGCAAGCACTGAGCAAAAATATCTCTTTTGGTAGCGAGACTTTCTGAATTAAGCGCACGTTAGATTCTAAAAATACTGTTCCTCTTTTCAGAGATAAGGCAAAGAAGGACCAGAATAAAATTCCNATCATTATACTCANTGGCCTGTAAGGTGCAGGGTCTGTAGCCATTATTTCATAAATAAGTAGAAATGTCAGTGTTAGAGCAAGAGGCTCCATCATAGCCCAAACCCATCCAAGTATACTCTTGTGATACTTCATTCTTAGTTCTCTAGAGACCATACCTCTGATTAGACCTCTGTAATTCCAAAATACTGCTGGGAGGACAAAGGGTGGAGCAGGCCGCCTGTTTACCGAATGGTAACTAACCTCTGAGTTTGATACTCCTCTGAATTTTTCAAGGTGATTTTTTGCTAGCCTAGCGAAAATAATCGCTTTTCTGGAGTCTTTAACCTCCATCTTACCAAGGATGTTTTCATTTTTTTTAGCAATTTCACCCTGTTCTGACAAACACAGTATCAAATTTTTTGTAGCATCATAATACCCTAGTTTTGAACTTATCTCAATTAGCATCCTGTAGACTTTATCATCAAATGCTGTTTTTGGTAAAGAAAGTCCTACGAACATTGCCTCATTTTTGTTCTTGGTAGAGATTGCCCGAATTACTGAATTCGAAAATATTCTGGCTGTAGCAAAATCATCTCTTGAGATTAAATTTTCAACTTGCAAAACAAGGTTTTGTTGTATTTTATCATCAAAAGTGAATGCCTTCAGAATCANGTCAGTTACTGTTTTGATGTCGTTTGGATTNGATTTAGCTGATTTAACTGCCTGATTTATACAGCGCTTAATCCGACGATTGTCGGAAACAAAGGACTGCCCATGTCCCAAACTGTTTCCGCCCATAATATCACCAATAATTGAAGCCTTTTCAATTATCGCCATCAAAATTGTAAATTACTCTAATTCGTCGTACTGGACATAAACTCTAAGGATGGCGAACACATAATAAGATACTCACTCTGGAATAACTATGCGAATCAACAAGTTGGCTAAAGAACACGCCACGGAGTTGGATGCTCTGATTGATGGAGCAATGATGCTTGATTCGCAAGGCTATGGATTAAATTGCGATAAGGAAATGAGTGCTATATTCTACTATCCAATCTCTATTGGAAATCCGTTTCAATCACTTTACTATTCTAAATTCCTGGAGAATGGTGTTGTTCCAATAGGAACAAACAACCTGAGTAATGTGGCTTCAATTCGTTGGCCTGGGAAGNTNTCATTGCACCTTCATTGGTTGGGTAATATAATTGGAAATACTGAAAATAAAACCGTTGCAAATCAACGAATTGATGATTTCCTCCTACAAATTGATGATATGAAAGATAATGGATTCAAAATAATATGGACTGTTCATAACATCCTCCCTCATGACGCAGTACTCCAAGATTGTCAGATCAGACTAAGGGTCGAATTAGTAAAGCGCTGTGACATAATTCATACAATGTGTAATGACACAATTGAATTATCTGAAGCATTCTTTACAATTCCAAAGAATAAGATTGTAAATGTACCTCACCCCACATACGAGAATTTCTATCCAAATCAATACAGTGAGTTGGAGGCAAGGTTCCAACTCGGAATAAACAATGACGAGTTTGTCTTCTTATTTTTCGGTTCGATTCAAGCATACAAAGGGTTGCATGATTTAGTCAGGGCTTTCAAACAATTAGAATCAAACACTAAAAGAAAACTGAAACTCATNATTGCGGGCAAGGTATACAATCAAAGCAATTTCAAAACAATCAAGAATGAAATCGATGCCTCTGAAAACATTATTCTAATGCAAAATCGTATCCCTAATGAAGACGTACAACACTACTTCAAAGCAGCAAATGTTTGTGTCTGCCCTTACAGAATTACCCTAAATTCAGGAGTTGCTCATCTGTCACACACTTTTGGAACACCGGTGATAGGACCAAATGTTGGAGGATTCAAGGAATTACTCTCAAATGGAGGGGGATTAACTTTCGATCAGCTTGATTTTGATGGCTTAGTTTCCGCCATGAATGAATCTCTAAGTATGGATTTTGCAAAAGAAAAAACCAAAATCTTGGAAATAAATAGTAAATATAATCCAACAGAAATTTCTTCGAAATTCGCTCAGATTGTTTCAAGGGGTGATTCGAATGAGTGATGAAAAAATAGTCTCAAAAGATATTTTTGATGTCGAAGAAAAAACGATGTATGANTTCTCTTTGATTTCTTGGCATTATGGAGAATTCACTAGTAAAGGAATGGTTTTCTACGTCAAATTCTATGACTCTAAAGACAAAGAAGTGATCAATAGAGTGTTTAGATTTAGTTCATCGCGTGCATTTACAAATTACATTTATGTATCTACAGGAACGAAATCTGAGCCAGTCATGAAGAACGTTTCAATCATGACCCCAGTTAAGGCACATAAGATGGAAGTCGGTTTGGTAATGTGGGGATATTTGGATTCTCCAGAAGGCAGTATACTTCTCAACGAAAATCCGACATCTAAAACAATAGACACATCTGAAGGTGAGTCNTCAACACTGATACACATAAATGACAAATGGATCTACTCGGTTAATNTGAATTTGGAGGTTCCTGATAGTAGAATTGGGAGAGTTGCAATTCTTGGGGTGAGATACTTTGACTCGAAAAATAAGGAAATTAGGCCAACAAAAAAGGAACATATTTTTTGGTCAAGCGAATTAAACATGCATTATAGATATATCACATCACAAAATGGAGGTAAATTTTTCACAATGGAACATATTTTCTACCCCCCTGAAAATACAGTAATGATGGAATGCTCTGTTTTGAATTGGAAAAATGCGGATTGTAAAATTACGATTGATGGCCCACTGAAGTCAAACATTAATTGGAACCACTCCGATAAAAATGGACTCCTAAAAGAGATCGACTTATTAGATTCTCAAAACTATAGTACTTACAACAAACGTGCGGAAATTGTTGCTAATTCATCCAGGGAAAAACAATTAGAAATGAACTATGAATCATTTATTCACTGCGGTGATTTGCTTTCTGCGCGCGACTCTGCTAGAGAGTTGTATTCCCTAGAGCAGAGCAAAGCAAACCTCCACCGTGTTACCCATATTAGTTCCTTAATAGAATCATTAGACACTGAATGGTTGCCGGAAATAAATAGTTCAAATAATCTTGACAAAGAACCTCAATTAGGGAAAATTCTACATTTGTTCAAGGTATCATATCCATTCGAGTCGACAGGTGGTTCAATCAGGAATTTAAACATTGTAAGCAGCCAGAAAAAGGCAGGAATTGAACCGTTTGTAGTAACTCCACTTAATTACCCTCGAATATTCAAAATCAATGAATTTCCTATCGAAGAAGAAATCGATAATGTNCGCCATATTAGATTNGACTTAGGNNGTCAAAATTCNTCTCAATTANCATATATNACAAAAAATCTGNAACTCAANACNTTACTCTTGGCNGGAATTATTCGAAAAGAAGCNCCGNGTATTATTCACGCTGCNTCTGGATACAANGGNTATGANTTGGCAACGATGGCTGATNCNCTATCACGNCANTTTTCAATACCNTGGATATACGANGTNAGNTCTTTCCANGANCACACTTGGACAAATGATCACTTCCAAGCTGANACCTCGATTCANACTAAACTCAGGATGNATAAAGAAAATTCATTNATGCAAAGNGCNGNCCATGTGGTNACGATTAGTGAATCTATGAAAGANGCAATAATCGANAGAGGAATCCCTGAANATAAAATTACAGTTGTNCCAAANGCGGTCGACACTGCTTATTTCAAGCCAAAGAAAAAGAGTTCAAAATTAATTAATTCACTAGGAATAAAGAATAAATCCGTAATTGGATATATCTCAAATATGTCATACAGAGAAGGTCATGATGTACTTATCAAGGCGTTCAAAACCATCTGTAAAGAAGTCACAGATGCAGTGCTCTTATTGGTAGGAAGCGGCAGGGAGAAGGAAAATCTAGAGAAACTTGTGAATGAACTAGGGCTGGGGGAAAAAGTGATTTTTACTGGGAACGTAGACCACTCACTCATCAAAGAATACTATGCATTAATTGATTTATTCGTTGTACCAAGAAGAAGAGATTATGCTGCTGATTTAGTCACTCCTCTAAAGCCNTACGAAGCTATGGGGATGAAAATTCCATTGCTAATGAGCGACAGAGCGGCGCTCAAGGAGATAATTGGTGAAGATAGAGGATTCATCTTCAAAACAGAAGACGAGGAAGATTTAGCAAAGATTGCAATCANTTGCCTAAATGATCAGGTTGAATGTAAAAGAAGGGCGAATGTCGCTCATGAATGGTTGATTGCAAACCGTACATGGGAGATGAATGCTGAAATTTACAAGCAGTTATACAAGGAATTAGAGAAGTGATATTATGAGTGCTGTTCAGCATCCACATTGGGAAGGTTTTAACCATCCATATAAGATGTTAGAAAAGCACTATTGTGAAGGTTCTTGGAACCTTGTAAAGAATAACGAAGTTAGCGTATGGGGGTCTTTTGAACCAGTCCCGATTTCTGAAATTATCGATTGGAATATAGATCCTTTTGATAATGATACTTGGTCGTTTTATTTTAATGGATTAAACTGGTTATATTCCTATATTTGGGCTGTAGATAATCTAGGAGAAAAACCCGATAGAATTTTCGATATCATTTTGCAATATGAAAAACACATCAATGGGGAAAACCCCAACAAAATGGTTTGGTTTGATCACGCTACTTCTGACAGACTTTGCATTTTCACAGCAATCTCATTACATCCCTGCATAAGCCACGCATCTCTGGAGTTCCAATCAATTATGGAACGACTAATCATACAACATGTAACAAAAATTATTCAATTTAAAGACTCAAGAAATTGGATAAATAGCAACCATGGCATTTTCCACGCTTTAGCACTACTAAATGCGAGTATATTACAATCTGTCAGTTCAGGCATTCCTGATGTTAAACAAAATGCGCTAGAATATTTATCAGACACCTTGTTAAGCATCCTTTCAATCAATGAATTCTTTTCGCTAGAACAATCAGCATATTATCATCAATTGGCGATTAGTTTGCTAAATTCACTTGATAAAAAGCACTTGGATGCCATTGGAATTCAAAAAGAAAGTTTCATCCAAAAAATGAAAGAGGTAAACTACTGGCTAACTAGCACAGACAAAAAACTAATTGCAATAGGGGATACATCTGTAGTATCAAATGTTGAAAATAAATACCTCACTGGTTACTCGCACAATAAAATGGCAAGTACATTCAAAGAAACTGGATTTTCAGTCGTGAAATATATTTCAGAAGGGGGGTGGAATAATTTTTCATTTTTACATCATTCAGAGAGAGCACCTCACGGACATTTTGACGCTCTTTCGATAACCCTGTCGAAAGGAAATAAAGAATTCATAATTGATAGTGGTGGACCATATCGATATGGTAATTCTCTAAGATTTAGATACTTCATGTCCTCGTATGCCCACAATGTCGCAATAATAAATGGGAAAACACACGAGTTGGGTGCCCAACTTGTACAATCACATTCGCCTTCAGAGAATATTTTTGTCGTGGAAGCCGAGCATGAAGGGTACTATCCCATCACACATAACCGGAAATGTGTCTATGTCAAAAACAAAGGCTTGATTGTTTTTGATTCATTCTCAAATATTGAATCTACAACAAATATCCAATTATTATGGCACATGCATCCAGATTGTGACTTCAGTGATGATTACTCGGAGGTAAGCAATGCAGGAAGTTGTATTTGGATTAGAAACAATATGAATACCGAAAAAGAAGTCGTTTCCGGTATCGAAGGAGAATCTCCACAAGGATGGGTTACTCCAGGAATTGGTTTGAAAGAACCATGTCCTACTCTAATTGATTCGATTGATATTGAAGAGGACACTGTGATTGTTACATATTTTGAATATGAGAAAAACTGTTTGCAAGATTTTAGCGATCTCCAAGAAAAAACTCAGCGCATTGATAAAGATGATTCAGAGCCAGTTGTACCTTTTGGGTTTAATGAATCTACTATAGAGAAATACCTCTCAAAAGACCCAATCTTCTGGCAACCTGGTACTTATTTTGGTGACCGAAATATTTGGAAGATTAACAAATCGCAACAAAAATTAAGTTCACTAAAGTTAACTAATAAAGAAAAATCTATCAAAATAAAAGAAAACATAGCAAGAAGATTTGACTTGAAAACTCCTACCATATACATAGTCAGTAATGGAGGATCAGGATGCCATTATTTGGGGGGGTTAATGTCAATGAAGAAAGGATTCAAGCTTATAGATGAAGTGTATTTTCCTCCAATTATCACTAACAGTATAGAACTAGAAGAAATCAACTCAACCGGGTTAATTGAAATGGTTAATGTAGTTCACCTTGCTGAAATTGATAATCCTGAGCTGATCCCCATAAACACCATGCATCTTAGAAAGGATACTCCTCTTACCAAATTAATGGAAAATTCTGTTAATTCAAAATTTATTTTCTTGATACGAAATCCAATCGATATAGCGATTTCAAGAGGCTTAAGAAAACTAGATTACAAAATGCAGAATAAAGAAAACATTGGACTAAGTGATAATGAGTATCTCCAAAAACAAGCAAATTTTACAAAGAATCATTTCAATCGTTTGTTCTCAAAAGAAAATGAGGTTGATGCTCTCAAAATAAAGTATGAAGATTTGATCGAAAATCCCAGTAACACATTGAACAACATATTCAAATTTATTGAAACTGAACTAAGGGAAGATGAAATCGATGAAATATTGGTCGAATACTCGTCAGCAAAGGACATTACAAAGAATGAAAACAGAAAAGCAAAGCCTGAATTGACCGAATCTCAGAAAGAGATTCTAATTTCTGAATTAAGTGATACCTGTTCTACTTTAGGATATGATATACCCAAATATGTTGGTTCGTGAGTTTAGCAGTTGCTACAGCATCCGCCTTTTGGCTTTCCTGCGTCAAACATCTGCCTAAGACTTCCATCATTTAGCATCTCTTGTGCAATGTCTGAGCCGCCTATTAACTCGCCGTGTACAAATATTTGGGGCATGGTTGGAAAATCAGACCAAGCACATACGGAAGGTATTGCCCGGGGATCTGATAGAATATTTACAGATGCAAAAGGTTCGCCTAAGGTCTGTAGTACTTGTGCGGCCCTATTTGAAAAACCACACTGTGCTGCACCTGGTTCTCCTTTCATGAATAATACCAGTGGGTGTTCGTCAACTATTGCTTGTAATTCAGCCGGTGTCCAGTTCATTTTTTTCACTCCTTGTTCTGATGCTTTTGAATCCTCTTTATGTGCATTCCTGTCCCTCCAGCATGTGGATGGAATACTGTATCTCCAGCAGTTTCTGCTTGTGCAGGAGTCATGCACTTGATGTCAATAGCATGGATTGGTCTCGGGATATATGGTTTGAAATGATTCAATATTATTTTTTGGCGTTGCAGTGGACGCATTCCTTCAAAAGATTCTGAAATTACTCGTATGTGAAAATGATCCTGTGTCCCATTGAGATCTATAGCCTCAACATCGCAATCTGGTATCACTTGTCGGATTTCCTCTTCCAACCATTCACAGGTCACCATAAGCAACCCGAGAGGGCGATGTGCTTTGAACCATTGTCTCAAAACTATCATATTTTATTGAATTATGATAGTCACCACATTCGCTCTGTTCACGAACTTCCTTACAAACAACATATGAAGCAAAGGCTTCAGGGAATGNTGAGTTATGCTTACTTCGGGGAATTCTAAATGGGAAAGTTAACTCAGATGACTGTATACTACTGAACATCAGTGGTGGCGGAGTGCAGCGATTAAAGGATGAAAAGGCAACTTTGGTATTAGAGCCTTGGATAGTTGATGAAAAAGAGCATTTGGTTAACAGAATATTAGAATCTTTAGACTAATTTTCTACATACGGTCGCCCTTAGAACCTGATACACACTGGGTCAACTATGCGGAGGCCAAAACTGGCGCGGGATACAGTATGGTTGGCCTCTTCCGATGGCCTTGCAATACTATTTGGACTTGCAAGCCAAGTTATCCTAGCAAAGGCCCTTCTGCAGTCTGACTATGGGCTCCTTGTCGTAATTCTAGATGCATTTGCCACAATGTACATCTTGGTCGATGCTGGCCTTCCAACGATTATTGCTAGAGATATCCCTCGCTCTCCTGATGCTAGTCGGAAGGCTGTCAGGCGCGTGCTAAAACTTCAAGCGATTATCGCCATTCCATTCCTTCTCGGTAGTGCCATCATTTCAACATCGATTTGGGATGAGGCCCCAACCGGTTTACTTTTGGCCTGTGCTTTAGTCGCATTTGGTCACATAATGTCATATCCTCACAAGGCTATGATGAGGGCTCTNGGGGAAGCAAGAATCGAATCGATTCTAAAACTACTTGAAAGAGTTATTACAACAGGCTTATACTATATTTTCTTGGTACAAGGATACGATTCACCGACAATTTACGCGTGCGGATTTTCAATTGGTGTTTTTATTTCTTTAATTGGAACTTTATGGATAGGAGAGAGGGTTGCTAGAGATGGTGATGACAGTTTGCCTAGTGAATGGAATTCAAACAAAACGCTGATGATTTCCGCTCTACCTTTCGCAGTCACACTAGGCATACTTCCCTATGTNACAAAGCTAGAAAAATTCCTCCTTGCAGGTTTGTCCTCCTACGATGATGTAAGTTTGTATCATGTCGCGCAGCTAGCATGGATTGCCGGTCTGATGTTGCCACAAGCGATGCGTGCGGCGTTACTACCATATTTGGGAGAATCGAGAGATAATCCAGAGAAATTCTCTAAAAGGATGCTTTCTGCACATCATTGGACGATTGCAATATTGCCTCTGGGACTTNTTGTAGGNCATCTNGTCGTTTCTTTTTCAGTNCCCAAATTTTTTGATTCGAATTACACCNATGCAGTACAAGTNTTCGANATCNTGTTGGCTGGCTGGGCTATGACTCTGCTAGCAATCCCTTGGTATGTAGCGCTACAAGCAGGCCATAACCCCTGGAGGTTTACTGCCCTGATATTGCTNGTTGTAATTGCAGCAGGAGTTTCCGGTTGGATTCTAATTCCAGAATATGGAGTAATGGGAGCTGCGTGGGCTAGTGTGATTGGTTGTTCAATCATGCTATCGTTTTCTAAACTCCTCTGCGNGGACGAGGATAGANTNAGTGATGGATTGGCATTGTTCTGTGTTGCAATATGCTACTTATTATCGATTGAAAGTCCTCTCGCTCTAATCGGCTTGCTCACATTGATTCCAGCAAAGAATTCCATTGATTTTTTACGTTCTCAAACTGGCAATTTTCAGGAAGAGTAATCTCTTGGCGCTGCTCTAATCTTCTTTCAATTGCGTCTGCTAATTCTCCTACCTCCGGTTGATAGACATCCATCCACTCATGCATGTCTCCGACATCTACTGCAACTACAGGACAGCCGCAAACAATTGATTCTTTGGCTACAAGAGGGCCAGACTCACGGTTTGATGTNATAAGACAAANATCTGCGGCTAGCATTCTGTCCCAAACCATGGCGCGAGGCTGTTTTTTGAGAGTAGTTATGCCAACTTTCCATCCACGTGTTTCCAATTCTTCTCCTACTCGCAGCGCAAGAAGATGGTTTTTCTCGGGGCGACGCGGATCGGATGGAAAAAGTATGTCGAGCTTTGATTTTCTGAANAGGCCGTTGAATTTCTTCANTGGCCTATGCCACTCCTTGTCNACGTTTACATAACAGGGAATTGTGATAGAATCAAACTGCTTCAGTGAATTAGAAACTACTACTAAACGGTTTGCTGATCTGGCTAAACTTTCAATTTTTTTTGCCCTGTGGTCTTTCAGTCCAACATCAAAGTCATGCCCGTGAACCACTGCAATCCACGGTATTGAATTCTTTTTAGCAATGGCTTTAGCTGCATAACCTGCTGGCCAAAGAGTGTGACAGACCACCAAATCAGGCTTCCAGTTGTCAGAAATTCTTGCGGCGCTAAATGCCGTGATTGCAGGAAAGTCAGGAAATTGCCAATGGCGCTTTACCGATACCTCAAANTCTCCATGAATNTATGATTTAGGAGCCTTTGCTACTCCTTCCATTGTAGANCGCCTTGCTTCATTCATTCTTAGCATCCTAGGCAAAACATTGAGNATTTTGACTTCATGTCCTANNGACNGGAGGAGNTCNGCATGGTCACANACAAAGGTNCCGCGCGCAACATTGTCAGGAAGAGGNAACAGCCGAGTGACCAGCAGAATACGCATTTGTATCACTCTAAAGCCTTATGAATTACAGATAGATTGTTCGCAAGGCTATCCTTGTCGTTAAACAATCCTGANCCAACCACGCAATTTGATACTCCCCAATCTCGCAACATCGCAATGTTGTGTGCTTTTACGCCCCCGTCAACTTGTATCGTAACACTTCTACCCCCCGCTGATACTTGTGCGTCTATGGCCTCTCTCAATGCCCGAATTTTACCTTCAACGGTAGGAATAAAAGATTGTCCTCCATATCCTGGATTCACGCTCATCACAAGAACCATATCAAGTTCAGACAATACCTCCAAAGCAGCCTCGGCAGGAGTACCGGGATTCAAAACAACTCCAACACTTGCGCCAGCATTTCGGATTGCTGTAACGCAACGATGCAAATGTTTCACTGCCTCGACGTGTACCGAGATGTGATTGCAGCCAGCGTCGATATATTGTTGAAATGACTCTTCAGCATTTTCAATCATCAAATGTGCATCAAAGATGGGTTTACTTCCCAAAGCATTTCTGAGCTTTGCTATGACGGGCGGTCCAAAAGTCAAGTTTGGAACAAAATTACCATCCATNACATCNANATGAAGCCAGTCGAGTCCAGCCTCTACCGCTTCACTACAAGCGTTTCCGAGATCTGCAAGGTCTGCAGTAAGGACTGATGGTGCGATAATCATTGATTACCCTCTTAGACTAGGCGAGCAGGGTGCAAGTCATGAGTATTGGGGTATTGATTTTGGCTACAGGGGTGTACAAACACTCTTAGGAGGGACTACGCTGGATAGGCTTGGTGAGANAGTGGGCGAGGTCAAATCCGTCACGGATGCAAATTTTGATGATGCAATAAAAGGAGACGAGTGGGTTCTCGTCGATTTCTGGGCACCTTGGTGTGGNCCATGTAAGGCGCTTGGTCCCGTTTTAGAGCAAGTTGCGGCAGAAATGCCAGTAACAATAGCAAAGGTCAACACTGATTCCGATTCAATGAATGCAGCAAAACTTGGCGTGCGCGGAATCCCTGCGCTGTTCTTGTTTCACAATGGACAGATGGTNGCCAACCAAACCGGAATGGTCCCAAAACCTGTTCTCAAAAATTGGTTAAACGAACAGATGACTGCAAGTGATTTCTAATCANTAAGGCTTTCTTTTCTCCTTTGATTGGGAGTTCCTACTTCTCTGAGGAATCTNTCTCTCAGTGCCTCATGAAGCCACATGCCTTCCTCTAACTCAATCAACAAACCATAGGTAAGTAACCTCTCTGGAGGACTGCCATCCCAACTCACAGCACTAGACAATTTGTCCCACTTGATAGGTTCTTCAGCGACGGCCAAAGTAGCAAGTAGTTCTCTCTCCTCGTCCGGCATGTGATTGATAATTTCCTCATCTAAGAATTTTAACCAGTCGCCATGAGTGGTCTGACCGTAAATTTCCAACAGTTCCAAAGCCAAAGGGTGGCCTCCTGTCAGTTTGTGGACTTGTTCCGGNTTCGGAGGAGATCCTTCCATATCCTCCACCCATTCTGCAATTTCATCCACAGATAGACCTTGCAATGCCAGTTCTTCAACCAAATCTCTAGTGTGTACGTCCCGTCTATCATACACGCTAAGAGTTGTCCTTGAGATAAATACCAGACGCAGCGGTGCCTTTTTTGCGATATCTAGTAATGCTCCAAGCAAATCGCTAGATTCTCCTGTAACGTGATGAACATCATCCAAAACTATCAGCCAATACGGCGGTGGCCCACCCGCTTCGCCAACGAACCTTTCTCGAATCGCTCTAGCGTCCGTAAGATAAGCGAGTAATCTTCTTCGCCAAGAATCTACATCAAATTCAGCTCCTGGTGTCAAAGGTAGGGTTTCCATCAACTGATAGGGGTCATGCTTGTCATCCACTCCAAACCTGTGCAAAAGAGATACGGCTAATCCGACTTCTTTGTCCCAAGGCTGACAAGGGTACCAACATACAGAAAGATGCGGTACATTTTGTACATGAGTGCTTAGCCAGTTTGCTACAAGTGTGGATTTACCAATCCCTGCAATTCCATGTATTACCATACAAGGAGATCCTTTGTCGAACCAACTATTCAGTGCACTAGTAGCGTCCAATCTGCCGTGAACTATTCTGGTTTTAGGCGGTGACGTATGATATGTAGCATGAGCACCAGCAAGTAGTTTCAGCCTCCCGGGTGGTGGCAGATCTTTGTCTTCAGTTTGTTTTGTAACCAACCCAAACCGTATATCTCCGAAGGTCAACACGCCCTCATGTTGCGCATGAAGTAAAATTTGTAAAACCGACAAATCCGCCTGCAATCGATTGGCTGCAAGTTTTGCTTCAACTTCTAGCAAGGTGTCGGTTTCATCGCGAATCAAAACTTTGAGTTCTGACAAATCAGATAACCTCCTTTTGGCTTCCTGACGGCCTTCATCTGTTAGTTGCCAAGTTTTTTGACGCCGATCATCTCCACGAATTGAACGCGAATGTTCGCTAACCAGACGTTTCTTGAGAAGAGTTCTCATGGCCCTACTCACGTTTGGAGGATGTTGCGCACATGCCTCTGCAATACCGGGTCTTGTTAGGGCTGCAGATACAACGTATCGGTCTGCTTGTTCGTCCTCTTGTAAAAGGTGTAGTAGTATCCGGTCCTTGACCGCAACATTCACCCTTGGAATCTCACCGGCCACGATATCCCGTATCGGGATTAAACATTCAACGATTCCCCTGCCCTGCCTAATTAATTTGAACATATAAACCGTAAATCCTTTTGTAAGAAAGATTCCGGGGATTCATGGCTGGCACGGCCCGACGGGCTACGACTCTCATTTTCCTTATGGTGTCAATGAGTTGTATTTCCCTCGTTTCTGGAGCCGACAGTGACGGAGATGGGGTGGACGACTCGATAGATGATTGCCCCTTTGCTCCGGGTAACTCAACCGTAGATAGAGATGGTTGCCCGGACAGAGATGGAGACGGAACGTCCGATTCTAATGATGGATGGACCTCAATAAACCCTAATTTCGCTTTGGATGTGGGTGTAACCCAAAACTATGACTTCAATGATGTTGATCATTCACCTGATGGTTCAATGATTGCAACCAGTGATGACAATGGCTTCTTACGATTGTGGAATGCTACTACAGGTGTCAACTTCCGTTCTGCAAATTTGGGCGGGGAATTACAAAGTGTCTCATGGTCTGGTGACGGAAGATATGTCGGAGTTACTAGGAGCGACGACACTGCACACGTTTTCTATTCTACAAATCTATCTAGTGTACATGGAACAATAAGTGCAGATGTCGGAGGAGGAGATTACCCTTACGACATCGATATTTCGCAGGATGGCGAAATGGCAGCCATAGCCATAGGTCGCTCCGGTCAAGGGGGCACAAATGGTGTTGTGAGAGTCATAAATATGTCAGATGGGTCGGTTATCCAAAACCTCAACCCTGGTGGCGAGGACCGGTTCTTCTCAGTGGAATTTTCGCCAGCAGGTGGACATTTACTAATTGGTAGTAACAATGATTTCTATGTCGCAGAGACGTCTACTTGGTCAACGGTTAGATCAGAGTCTTCACCAAACGGTGCTGTCAACTCGGTTGATTGGTCGCATGATGGAAGACACATGGCAATTTGCGAAGGTTGGGACGGAGGAGGAGCAACCATCAGACTGTATGAAGCCGGTTCATGGATTCAGAAGTGGAGTAAATCAGTTTCAACATCTTGTCTATCCTCTGATTTCTCACCTGATGGTCGACAGGTAATATTCGGAATGAGTT
Source organism: Methanobacteriota archaeon (assembly GCA_002720115.1). Lineage (GTDB taxonomy): Archaea > Thermoplasmatota > Poseidoniia > Poseidoniales > Poseidoniaceae > MGIIa-K1. Next base: position 21,970 of record PBGS01000039.1, on the reverse strand, counting down.
GGTATCAAGGAGATGGTGCTACCGCTAGGATTTACGATGTTTCAACCGGTAACGGCATAGACAACATAGTACAATCAAGGCCTGGCAATTGCAGTTCAGGTAATAACAACAATTGTGGGCAAAATAATGGCTTATCTTGGTCGCCTGATGGCACCCGGATTGCCCAATCTTTCGGAAGAAATAACGAGGGGTTATACATTTGGTTTGCAGATTTAGACCCGGATAATGATGGCTGGAATACCTCTGACCAGGGTGATGGAAAGACTGACGTTTTCCCAGACGACGGAACACAATGGAACGACACAGACAATGATGGGTACGGCGACAATCCTTTGCCGGCTTCGGAAGGCGATGCATGTCCTAACACATACGGAACGAGCTTCCAGGACAGATTTGGTTGCCCTGACGGCGATGGTGATGGATATTCGGACGATGGAGATGTTTTTCCATCAGACAAGGACCAATGGGCTGACTCAGATTCCGATGGACGAGGGGACAATTACTACTATGACGTTGAACAATTTACTGAATTGCACATCAACCAAAGGGGAGATGCATTTCCTACAAATCCCTCACAGTGGAATGATACTGATGGTGATGGTTGGGGCGACAACTACGACAACGCATCATGGACCGAAATTAGGCCTGTTGATGATGTCTCAACCCCTGATGTAGACGAAAGTTGGCCAGGAATTTACGATTCATCAGCAACTCAGGTAGACAAATTCCCTCTGTTTAGGTATCAGTGGGCCGATACCGATGGAGACTGGATTGGTGATGAACCTAACACACCATTGTCAGATGGTTGCCCAAATACGTGGGGTAATTCAACAGAAGACAGAATCGGTTGTAGAGACACCGATGGAGACGGATGGTCTGATCCAACACCAGACTGGCCGGCACACCCGACAGGGGATGCTGATGCATTCCCAGACGACCACACTCAATGGAGAGATAGCGATGGTGACGGGTTCGGTGACAATACCTCTGGCAACAACCCCGACGAATGTCCGGGAGAGTACGGGACTTCATCCATAGATAGGGTCGGCTGTCCTGATGCTGATGGTGACGGTTGGTCCAATGCAGGCGACCCTTTCCCAACAGATGGCACACAATGGGAAGACCGTGACGGAGACAATTACGGAGACAATCCCCTAGGAAACAACCCCGACGCGTTCCCAGATGATTCAAGCCAGTGGGCAGATACAGATGGAGATGGTTATGGCGATCGGCCGATTATCCCTAACGGAGATTTTTTCCCTAATGATCCAACACAATGGAGTGATTTTGACGGTGATGGCTATGGTGACAACTCCGAGGGAAATAACGGAGACCAGTGTCCAGAACTTTATGGCGAATCAACATTGCCTGCTGCAAGGGGTTGCCCCGATTCAGACAATGACGGAGTTGTAGACCCGTTCGACGCCTTTCCGGAAGACTTCTATCAGCAAACCGATAATGACGGTGATGGATGGGGAGACAACCAAGCTGTACCTAACGGAGATGAATGTCCGGATGAATATGGTACAAGCACAAACAATTCGCGGCAAGGGTGCCCTGATTCTGACAATGATTCCTGGGCTGACGTAGATGACATGTTCCCTGATGACCCGTTGCAGTGGGAAGACACCGACCTTGATGGTTGGGGGGATAACTATGGCTGGGTTAACATCACAATTGCAGACGAAACTGAAATTGGAAATTTAATCACTATTCGCGATCAGTGGGGGGATGCGTTCTATCTCGACCCAACACAGTGGTCTGATTCAGATGGCGATAATTATGGAGACAACAACACGGGAAGGTCACCTGATGCATTCCCTACCCGTGCCACACAGTGGGCGGATACAGATGGGGATGGTTATGGAGATAATCAAAAATTAGGTTCTTGGCAACCCGATGAGTGTAATACCAAATATGGTGAATCATACATTGACTTTTACGGCTGTCCTGACACCGATAAGGATGGCGTTTCTGACCAAACAGACCCTTGCCCTTACGATGCCACAATTAGTGCGGGGATTAGAGGACAAGAACAGTGTGCATCATTCGATGACCACGACGATGATGGCATCCCTAACGAATATGATTCAGACTGGGTAGAAGGAGCAGATGGGGGAACTGAGAGCATTCTTAGTACCGATGTGTTAGTACTGGTCGGACTGCTTGTTTTCTTGATGGCTATAATCTCTGTAGCAATGATAGCTAAGCAGGCAGGTCGTAGAAAGGCAGCACAAAATCGAGCAGAAGAGATGAAAGTTAACGCCATGTTCCAAGAAGAAGAAGCAAGAAGACTTGAGTGGATTGATTATTATGTTGCTCAAGGAGATACCGCGAAGGCCATGGAATTGGGATGGCAACCACCTGCAGAAGTCCCGCAGTGGCAACAGCACCAGATGCAACAAGAACAAGCACAGCAAGCTTCTATTCCCAACATGATGAGTCTAGATGATTTGTGATTGGCACTATTCTACCTCTGCGCGTTGTTGACGAGCCTTCCTTGCTAGGTCATCATCAAAGGATAAAAAATCCAAACTAGCCCAAGCCAAATCATCGTCAACTGCATTTATTGCCTCATTTCCTTTTAGCAACTCGCCCACCGTAACGTATGTAGGGTTCGTTCCATTTTTTAACTCATATTGATGGCCAGGAAGAACGAGCCACCCGGTTGGTAAATCACGTAATCTTGCTCTTAAATATCGTAAGGACTCGCGCTGGTCGTCCGCATTGCCACCAAACAAATCTGTTCTACCACAACGCCCACAAAAGATACAGTCTCCACTAACTACTATTCCCTCACCAACAAATACAACGTGACCTGGAGTGTGACCGGGAGTACAATGTGCTTCGAACTGAAGGTCACCAAAATTGTGCATTACAAAAGAATGAGGTTCGTTGGACCACTCGTCTGTCGATGGCCCGTCCCACCCTCTATTTCTTTCAAGACGATGTACCCATATCCCCTTGTTTTGAAGTTCGTAAACGCCCCTACAATGATCCCAATGGGTGTGAGTCAACCAAACATGAGAGAGGTTCCATCCGTTTTCCTCGCAAATTTTTACCCAGTAATTTGCGTCTAATGGGTCTACTATCACTGCAGATTCGGTTTTTTTACAGACAATAAGATGGTTAAGATTGTCCCATTCGCCTAACTGCGCTTGATATACAATGATTTTTTTTGTCTCTAAAATGCGTTCAGCCATCTTCGCTCACCAATACCATGAACCGCATCCCTTCTAAGGGATGACGCCCATGGTCCGCCATGGGCAGAGAGCGTATGCTGGCTTTATTCTTGGCTGGCTTGGTCGCCGTTATGGCTCCAACTGCTCTAGCAAACGGTTCCAATGTATCACTAGACGCAGCTATTGTCAACGCTCCAGACAAAGGCTGGTACGGATCTGGAGAAATCGTATCTGTTGTTGGAACAATTATCAATGATGGCGAAGCTACAGCCGTTACTGTTGACCCTTCCTGTAATGAAGTACTGCGAATCTGGAAAGGCGATTCTCTGATTGTTGATGGACTCCAATCCTGTTTGGGACAGACTCGAGGGATGGATATNGCAGCAAACTCAAACACATTACTAAATCAACTAAATTGGGATTTGAAAGATGCTAATGGAAAATATGTATCGTCGGGAGACTACATCGTCGAATACATTGTTCCAGGAGAAGATCTGTCTTCAGAGATTCAGGTACATGTCCAGACTCCGATATCCATCCCTGATGGACTCGAGTTAATCACCCTAGCAACGTCGAGAGATGGNGTACACGCCGAGGGCTCTCCCAGTTTAATTTCTGTGCGATTGAAAAACAACCTTCCACAAGCTGTTAGTATTGACTTTGGAAACTGTGCGTTGACAGTTAATGACGTTCTCTATGGTGCTTGTGGACCTGAATTCCTAAGTGGTAATGAGATCGTAACAGTCGCTCAAATTCCATTTAGTTTACAATCTGGANAAAACGTGTTCGATATTTCTATCGGCGATGGCTCTCTGTCCGATAGAGTAATCATAAACGCATCTGACGACAATGATGCTGGAATAAACTCGGGCAATCTAGAACTTGTTGCTCTAGAAATGATGNTTGAAGGAGATACCACCTTCGATGAACTTGAAACGTTTGATTCTCAAATTCGAATAACGAATAATGGAGATGATGATGTTCTTCTGGATTTCACATCATCTTGTCTTGGCGAGATTTGGGTTGTAGACTCTGAAGGTGTGGTCGTTATGGATACACGCTCCATCAAAGAGTGTACCGANTTAGAAGTAGAATACCAAATAGAAAAGAATGGGGACAGAGTTTTCGCCCAGCCAGAATGGGCGTTCTTTGATTTGCAGGGTTGCCACGTTTCTCCTGGAGATTTCACTGTTGTCATGGAAATTCCAGAGCACGACATTTACGATACAGACTCTATTACAATAACAAGAGAAAATGAGGATTTCTGCGTTGATGAATCAATGAATATTGATGCCACCCTTAATGGAGAAGATTCACTTATNGTGGAACCAGATATCCTTGCTAGCGGTGAAACTGATCTGACATGGTTTGCATCTTGTGGCTTAGTTACCTCACTTTACAACAATGGCGAGGTTGTCGAAACAGCGCTGTCATACTGCGAAAATGATAACAGAATCACCGTTCAAGTTACACACCTCAACCTAGAGAGTGTGACTTTTGATATGGAGGGACTTGAAGACGGCCTCTATACATTACAATTTGAAACTCAAACAGCGCCAAAAATAAAATCTACAGTTTCATTTAATTGGCCACTCTATGTTGAGGANGATACGAATGATGAAATTGAAGTCGATGAGACTCAGAAGATTTCAAGAGTGATAACAGGGACTTGGAGTTCTACCTCAAATGAAATTGGAACCTGTTGGTTACTAAACACTCCTGATGAAGGGATTTTGACGTTGTCTGGAGCGCCCGGCCTCATCTCGTGGTTGCCCCAAACTAGGGCAAATGGAGAATACTTGGTGTATGATCACGATTCTTCGCCAGAATGTGCAGATTTCGCTGCACAAGCAATTATCGTCGAAGAAGTATATTCACAATCATTTAGTGAGGAAACTGAAGAGCAACAATCTGAAGTTATACCGGCAACCCCTGCAAAAGCAGAGGAAAAGGAAGAAATTAGCCCTGTGGTGGTAACCGTGGGGGTGGCGGTAGCTAGTACTGGAATCCTTTCTNTATTGTTCGCTGCAATTGCGACGAACGAGTCTTGGAGAATACCTGCGACCAGTGCAGGTTTGTGGCTACTTGGATTGGTTGGAAGAACAAGTGAGACGAGTGATGGCAGGTATCAGAGAGGTCGATTGATGGGCTACCTTACCGCTAACCCCGGATGCCACTTCAGAGCTCTAATGGCCGCTCTTGAAATGTCAAACGGACAAATTACTCACCATCTCAAAATATTGCAGGACGAAGGGCGTATTTGGAGAAGACCCGACGGTAGACTTGTTCGATTCTATCCATTTACATCAAATTTACATCCGGGTATTCTAGACGATGATTTACCTATGCCACCTCTTTCACCAGACCCTAACAGCCTGCAAGGGAAAATTCTCAGACTCTTGGATGATGATGGCCAGATGCATCAATTCCCAACGCAAGCCGAACTTGCCCACAGACTGGATAGATCGCAACAACTAGTCAGCCACCATCTTCGTACACTGCAAAAGTATGGCCTTGTTNAAAAACAAAAGAGCGGGGTCAAAAATAGATATTGCCTGACTAAAGAAGCAATATTCCTACTCGAGACAACTGAACTGTGATTTATCAGATGGATTCAAGGCCATTAGCACTGTCGAAGGGTCAATCCGTGAGTATATGGGGTGCTTTGATGTCTGAATACGTTCCACAAGACTCTGAGCTTCTCTGGCAAAAAGCATGGGAAGACGCTGGTCTATTCAATGTCGAATTTAGAGAGGGTAAACCTAAGTTCTACTGTCTTGAAATGTACCCTTACCCATCAGGGAAAATGCACATGGGTCACGTTAGAAACTACTCAATTGGTGATGCAATTGCACGATATAAACGCCAAATGGGCTTTGATGTTCTGTATCCGATGGGCTTTGATTCGTTCGGCATGCCAGCAGAAAATGCAGCAATAGCCGAAGGCGGTCACCCGCATGACATCACTGAGAGAAACATGGCATCTATAACTAAACAAATTAAACGGATGGGATTTTCTTATGATTGGAGNAGACTTGTGAAGAGTCATGATCCACAATATTACAAATGGAATCAATGGTTTTTCTTAAAATTCTTAGAGAAGGGCTTGGCATATCAGGAGTTTGCTCCAGTAAATTGGTGTGATTGCTGTAATACAGTACTAGCTAATGAACAAGTAAAAGCAGGGCGATGTTGGAGATGCAATGGGCCGGTTATACAAAAAGAAATGAGNCAATGGTTCCTAAATATTACAGAATATGCACAAGAATTAGTCGACGGCCTAGAAACTATCAATTTCCCAGAGAATGTGAAGGCGCTGCAACAAGACTGGATTGGGAGATCGGAAGGTGCTGAAATAGAGTTTGCAATCGATGGAATGGATGAAAAAATTCGGGTATTTACAACTAGACCCGACACGCTTTTCGGTGCAACGTTTGTGACTCTTGCTCCTGAGCATCCATTAGCAGAAAAATTGGTTAGAGGCACGAAATATGAAGGCGATTGGAAAATTCTGCATGACGAAATCACAGTGATGAGCGAATTTGACAGAATAAAAAACATGGGCAAAAAGAAAGGGGTGCCGACTGGTACTTACGCNATACATCCCTTAAACGGTGAAAAAATTCCCATTTGGGTTGGTAATTTCGTCATTGCTTCATATGGAACTGGTGCCGTGATGGCAGTACCAGGACATGATGAAAGAGATTTTGAATTTGCGAAGAAGTATGACATCCCAATAAAGCGAGTACTAGTTATGACTGAGGATGGAAAATCTGACGATCCGTTAAAATCTGCAGAAACTGATCTTGGTTGGATGGTTAATTCAGAAATTGAGGGTTTCGATGGGTTGTATGGTGCAGATGCAAAGGCAGCGGTTTGTAACGCTCTTGAAGAGAAAGGAGTTGGTACAGGTACAGTGAATTGGAAAATAAGGCCGTGGCTTATCAGCCGCCAGAGATATTGGGGGACTCCGATACCAATTATCCATTGTGACTCGTGTGGAGTTGTCCCAGTACCCGAGGACGAATTGCCAATAGAACTACCTCGCGACGTTACATTCGATGGAAAAGGAAATCCACTTGAAACCAGCGAGAGNTTCTGTAATGTTATCTGTCCTGATTGTGGCGAGAATGCAAGACGGGAAACAGACACGATGGATACCTTCGTAGATTCATCTTGGTATTTCCTAAGATATACTGATTCTATGCAAACTGATACTTGCTTCAATTTTGATGTCGCTAATCACTGGATGAATGTTGACTTTTACTGCGGAGGTATTGAGCATGCGCAAATGCACCTGATTTACGCTAGATTCTGGACAAAGGCTCTACGTGATATCGGCCTACACAATATCGATGAACCATTCNATGAATTACTTTGTCAAGGTATGGTGAACAAGTCTGCGCCTTGGTGCAATAGTTGTGCAATTACCCTTCATGTGGACCACATAGGCCAAGCATGTCCACACTGTAAAGAGCCTCTAACAGAGAGAAGTGCCAAGATGAGTAAGAGCCTTGGAAATACAGTTTCTCCTGAAGAAATGATAGAAAAATTTGGAGCAGATACCGTTAGGCTGTTCATTTTATTCGCTGCTAATCCAACTGCTGGTATGGATTGGTCCGATGCGGCCTTAGAAGCAAACTATAGGCAAATCGTTCAGTTATATGGAATTCCAAATAGCATACTTGCATGGAAGGGTAAGGCGACTGAAATCGATTCATGGATGAGGGCCAGGTTGAAGCAAAGGTGCCTTCAATGGAAGAAAGCGATGGACAGATATGACCTCCGTGGGGCAGTAGATGCGAGCCACTTTGACTTAGTCAAGGACTTAAACTGGTATCGACGAAGAGGAGGAGAAAACCCATTATTAGGTCAAGAGATTTTACATACGTGGTGTCATATGATATCTGTAGCAACTCCACACTTGGCGGAGGATTGGTGGAGAATTTTAGGTAATAGCGATTTGATGGCGAGCAGAACTTTCAGTATTCCAAATGAATTGAATCAAGAAGAAAAGAGCGCTCTAGAGGCTGAGGCGTACCTTAGGTCATTCCTTGAACAGGCTCGAAAGATTGCAAAAGTCGCGTCAAAGCATATCGGTGGAAGTCCTGAGCATGCCACCATACACCTTTCACGACCATGGAAACGTGACCTTGCTANATCTGCTATTGAACATGTCAATTCAGGTGAAAATGTAAAGTCATTCGCAAAAAAGTTGACTGGCCTGCCTTTTGTAAATCAAGATAATCGTGGAGAAATCATGGGATTCTGGGGCAAGAGGATGTTACCACAAATCTTCAAGTGGTCTGATAGTGAAAAAGAAATGATATGTAGCAACCTCGATGAGGAATTTATACTCTCTTCCGCTTCAAACTTCATCTGTAGTGATCTCAGCCTCACTAGCATTGACATTGAGGCCGGNGTTACTGACGTCGGCAGAAGTAGCTCCGCCATCCCTCTGGCCCCCTCCATCGTCTACAGGTGAAGATTNNTCTGTTCCCATTTTCGGAACTTTCTTTTGAGGGGGAGGAGGTTGTGGTTTGAACGTAACATAGGCTGCAATTANAANTAATACTCCAGCAATTCCAAACAGAATCCATATGAGATAAGAGGATTCTTCTTCTGACTCACTTGCTTTGTTCGTATCATTGGTTTGAACCCCACAACCCGTTGAAGAAACTGCTTGACCAGCAGGAGTGGAAGGGCATAAATCGTTTAGGTTGTGTACGCCATCTCCATCATCATCCAANTGCACACCTGAGCAACCCACTAAATCGACCTCTAAGCCNCTTGGAGTGTATCTACACTCNTCGCTTGCGTCCAACACGCCATCATTATCATCGTCATCATCTTCAGTAGTATCTATACATCCATCTTGGTCTAGGTCCATACCGACCCCTGCTTGTCCTACATAGCCACGCGGGCAAAGGTCATCAGCATCCAAAAATCCGTCAGAATCGTCGTCATCGTCCTCATAATCGTCATGACATCCATCATTATCATTGTCGAATGATGCATTCCAATTTACCTCNCCTCTCGGGCACAAGTCTGACAAATCTAGAACATTATCTCCATCATCATCCGCGTCCCTATCCTCGTCTCTACAACCATCCTGGTCGTGATCCAAGGCATGCTCGCTGACCCATGAAAATGAATCATAGGGGCAATTGTCAAACCCATCATCAATCCCATCGCCGTCAGTGTCTGTTTCACACGCATCTCCTATTCCATCGCCGTCTAAATCCGCTTGATTATCGAAGATTTGTGGACACTTGTCCAACTGATCGACAAATCCATCTCCATCAGAGTCTACATCCTCGCAACCGTCTTGATTTTCATCATTTTCAAGNGTAGAAATCCAGCCTACAGGTCCCTTTGAACAGTTATCATAGTCATCAAGGATTCCATCCTCATCATCATCAAAGTCCTCGGTAGAGTCTCTGCAACCATCACTATCGTGGTCTGTATTTGGAGCAGATGTCCATCCGATTTCGCCAGGTGTGCAATCGTCCCAATCGTCACCTATCGAATCTCCATCATCATCATCATCGCAAGCGTCGCCGAACAAATCACCATCAGAGTCTAATTGATCGGGGTTTGCAACCCTAGGGCAATTATCTAGTCCGTCGGTCAATCCATCTAAGTCTTGATCTCTTGCGTAATTCCAAATTGCTACATCACTGTATCCGAGAGATGACACACTGAAACTACCCATTTGNGCAGTATTCTGGATTGTCATGCCAATTATAGGAGAGTCATCTGATGCAAAGTATAGAGAGTGGACTACGTCATCACCAGTCCCGCCTGCTGATACTGCCCACTCCCATTGATTTGAACTATCCATCTGTGCCACAAATACATCGCGTTTTTCCGAATTAGAGTCTATATCATATAGCTGGTCTACTCCTAAAGTGAATGACGAGGTGTAAGTCCCTGTAAAGATTATATTATCCCTCGAATCGATCACTAAACTCTGTATATTTTCCCAACCAGCGCCTCCAGCATTTGTGACACTACTCCACACGCCTCCGGAATTAATCGTAGCGTGGAACATGTCTATCCAGCCATTGGCTGTTGCTGATATAAATCCAAAATCTGCAGTATCNTCTAGTTGGCCGACTACGTGCACATTACCTGCGCTATCTACTTTACAATCGTTAGCCCATTCTTCACCGGGTCCGCCTGCAAAGGTTGTCCATGTGAAATTACCCTCGCCATCTGCTTGGGCNACAAATATGTCGGTACCACCTACTGATTGTGTATCTTCAATGAAACTGACTGAACCATAAAATGTGCCCGCAATATGAAGAAAGCCATCATCTGAATAACACATTCCTCCGAACATTTCCAGTCCGTCGTGGCTGGTTATACCATTACTCCATTGGATTGCTCCATTTTGGTCATAGTGGAATATTCCCAGATTCACTCCCTGCGAGCCCGGTAAGAACTGGTTGTCTTGGTCTATGTATCCTCTGTGGAAGAATCCCGCTGTTANACCACCGTTTGGACTAACCTCGATATCAAATCCGAACAAATCTCCATCGTTAGATATAACCCTCAACCAAACTGGAACAACGGTATTGTTGATGATTGAAAATCTACCGACAAAGGCGTCTCCTTCTCCATCTTGTTCTGCTTTAGAGAGCGAGAATGAAGAGATATTCATTTCACATGCTTCGCCTGCAGTTCCAAGGCAAAAGTGTCCGACAACAAAGATATCGCCTGATGGATGTAATGAAATTGCATCTACACCATCATCTCCTGAACTACCAAAATTGACTGCAGAGGTCCAATTGCCGGTAGCGTTTATNATTGCAAAAAATATGTCAGTATCTCCATTTATNCCGACTGACCCTAAGCTTATGTCATCAAATAATATTGCAGTTGTAAATTTACCAGTTACAACAATGCTGTCGTCATCAAGGACTACGTGTCCAGAAATGTAATCCTCGTCAAAACCTCCACCAGANTGAGCCCATCCTAGAGGTTCTTCTGTTGAATCCGCAACCGTTGTGACTGATAGAAACAAAATCAAGACGAGTCCAATTGCAAGACCCCGGCGCATACTTTCCCATCAACATCATACTCTTGAAATGATGGATTTATCCGCAATGTCAATTTCTGTTGGCGCCATGGGCANATCATGGGCCGGATTTTTTCACACACTACAAGAAGGCCCATGCCNCCTGAACAGGTTATCAAGGGCCTAGACGCATTCAGAACGCCTAGTAAATGGCCAGAATGGAATACTTCTGCGAAGAACCTGCTAGCAACTAAACCTGAATCTATTGACGAAGGTGATCATNTAGCAGTNTTCCAGATCATCAAAGGTAGTCTCATTGAAACAAAATGGTTGGTGAAATCAATTCGAGAAGGGAATGATTTTTGTGAAATTGAANTGCGTGGCGAAGGCCAGAATAGGAATGAAAGGCCNATTGCTAAAGGTCTCAAGAATTTATCACTGACTATTACTTTCCTCTATGAAGTGGACGGCGGTATTGAAGTCCACGCTAGATGCGAAGTCTCTCTTTTGCTTTCCATATTTTCTAAGCAAATCAATAACTTCATGAAAAAACAAGCCGAGCAATTCATTCTAGACTTATCGTCAATTAATTGACCGGTGTATCTATTGAACACTACCTGCAGCATACAACATGGCGGGTGGTCAAGGTGGTGGAAAATCAAACCGCCAAAAGAGGAGTCGCAGGAAACCCAAAGCCCACGGGGGACCTTCTAAAGACGTTCTAAAAGAACGGCATTTTGAATACGATAACGCTGCAAAAGACCTAGCAACCAAGCGTTTTCGTAGCGACCCGTTGCCGATAGGTATTCCCGAAGACCTCAGCGAGCCAGCTCATTTTTCCTTCACTTGGGAAAATAAACCAGTCTCTTTGAAAACCGAGGCAGAATTAGCTAGGAAAATTGTTCGACGAGGCGAATTTGGTTGGCTACCCGACGATAGAGTTGCTGAAATTGGCAGAATGGTTGACGACCTAGATATGACACTAGACCAAGCTCTCTCACTTAGAAGTGCAATGTTGCAACAAAAAACGGTATATTCGCACGGGCAATTACAAGCAAGAGGAAAAGCCTTGTATCGATTGTACAGAGAGGGAGTAAGCGTTGTTGACCTATCAAAAAAATTTGATTTCCCTCCAATGAATATCTTCAGATTAATACTAAAAGAAATGGGATGGTCTAAATCACGAATAAAGGAAACGTTACGCGCTCCATCTAAATTTAAACAAAGGGAGAGAGATGAATTTGAAGCGGCTGAAGCGGCTGACAGAGTTAGTAATGTTGACCAATCTGAAACGCATTCACGCGCTGATATTTTTGAAGATATACTTGCAGACTGGTTTGAAAACCAAGGTGTTAGGGTTAGGAGGCAAGGGGAAATGGTCAAAGAACAGATGGCAGAGCACGGACGTCCTGTAAACACCCCAGATTTGTTATTTTTAGATCANGTCGANATAAATGGAGAGCCNGTAGCCTGGATTGATGCAAAGCACTTCTATGGTGCTGACGTCAATTTTCAAAGGAAAAAAATCGTTAAACAGGCTGGAAGATATGTTGATACATGGGGCCAAGGGGCTTTAGTATTTCGACACGGGTTTTGTGACAACGTACATATCCCTGGCACCGTGCTATTGGATTGTGGTCCCCTTGATTTAGGTCCGCTGAATATCCTTACTGAATCCTAGTCTCTGCTACACCCAAGCCAAGTGACTTCAGTTTCCTAGCCACTTCAGAGTAATCCAAATTTTTACCGAGTACTCTCGGTACTACGATTAGTGAGGTGCCCAGCATACACAAATGTGGGCTCATTGATTCGTCTATGTTGTCTTGGACAACGCTCAATAAATTAGACCTCATTCTTTCTTCCAGTAAGCCTGACTCCATTGCAAACCTATCGGCCTCATCCAATAGCGATGACCATATTGCAGGGCCCCAATGGTGTTTCTTCAATCTTGAGACCGCAGATTCGCCAGCAGTCGTAATCTTACTTTGCCATTNTGGATTGTTAATGTAACTTGAGGTATGTTTACTACCATCTGGGTCCCATACCAAAAGAACAGGAGAGTTTACGTTGAATCCAACTGCCTTGCCTGGATAAGGAGGNCTGCCTGGGACTATTCGTAACTCGCAACCTCCTGCCCAAAGACCTAGTATATCTCCCAAACCACCAGAAATATCTCTTTCTAATCTGTGAGCAAGTCTTGCCAATTGTCCTTCGTCTCCTCTATCGAATAATTCTCCCAACGCTAAACTTGTTGCTAATAGTCCNGCTGCTGACATGCCGAAACCCTGAGAAATGGGAAGTTGTAACTCTATGTGGATGCTTACTGGCGATTCTACTGAAAATGTTTCTCGGAATGAATTCAATAATTCAACGTATAATTCATCACCATTTTTGAAATTTGACCCATCCATTTTCGTAACTGAAATCCTATCCGGGCCCTCTTCAAGTAAACAAACAGTCGACTGAACTCCCTCCTCTAGACAAAATCCCGCTCCCTTCGAGCCTTGGTTTCGAGGCAGCAGTGCGTTAGAATTCACTGAAAACAATAAGGTGACATGCCCACCGACTTGTACTGTGACCTCACCCATTGAGGTTACCCTAGAGGTCTGAGGTCATCAGGCTTCGCTAGAAAATTGTGCGCATGATGAGATTCAAACGAGTGCTGTATCAATTTCACTCGTGATTTTCTCAAAGCGAGAAACAAGTTCTTCACAAGCACGGTTGAATATTTCTTCAGCAGGCATAGAGCCGTCTGATTCGAATGAGAATACATATTCTCCTTCAATATCCTCCATGACTATTGCGTCGTCAAATGCTTCATCGCGGCCAGTTCCGTATCCTACTTGATGCAGAGCTCGCTCCAGATCAAGGACTGCGTTTACATCTGTGCATTCTTTGTTGGAAAACAATTTGGAATTTATTTCTCTACCACTCTTAGAGGTCAGATTCAAGTCGAACAGAACGTTAGCTTTCTTGGGTTTAGCAAGTACTGCTTTTTGCCTCGGCTGGAATGTCACTGCTGCCGCAGGACACCACTTCGCATGCTCTCTTCCTCTGCCTAGCGTTGCGTATGCGTACAATTCTAGGTATTGACCCTTCGACAGGACTGTTAATGGAATTCTGCTGTGCTCTTCCCTGATTTGCAGTTTTGTTTCCCCTAATACATTCAGGTCACCTGCGTAAACAGTCTTGACCTCTTCAGGAGAATCGGAATTTGGTCCTCTAATCGAAAGATGATAGATGATTTGTGAAAGCGGAGAACCCCACTGATCTTCGGGAAGATTCTCGTTGTTTGGATCATCCTGTGGGAAGACAAATTCTTCCAGAAACGTTGGAATGGGAATCATCGCTAACCTGTGAGCAAGTACTTCATCAGGAAGAACGTTTACAGATTCGATAACTTCTCCTTGGTTGTCTTGAGTTACCCCTTGTTCAAATCTGACTTTGGTTATAGCCATCTTTGGGACATCCGCAAGAATGGCACGACGTAGGCTGTTAACCTGCGCAGCATTTGTGTCTGAAAGTACAATTCGTATCTTGTTATCCTTTGGCCAACCTGCCACAACTTCTGCCTTCATTTTCAACACCTCACTTATTCAGACACGGCGACCGCGACGGCCACCTTTCTTCTTTGTACCGTCATGAGCAATAGGTGTAACATCCTCGATTCGAGTTACTGTAACTCCTGCACGTGTTAGTGCTCTGATTGCTGCTTGTGCTCCTGGCCCAGTATTGTTGGATTTATTTCCACCTGGCGCTCTGTATTTCACAATGACTTGAGTGAATTCTTTTTCTTTCAATTGGTCTGCCATTCTTTCAGCAGCCCTAGTAGCAGCGAACTGCCCGCCGGAGTCTTTTGAAGACTTTACGACTTGGCCGCCGGAGCAGGTCGCAATCGTTTCTGCACCTGTTAGGTCTGTAGCGGTCATTAGGACATTATTGTAGCTGGAGAAGATGTTTATGATTGCCTTGCGCATCATTCACCGCCTCCTACTACCGTATCTTCCGCTCGTGGAGCATCGTCTGCAGATTCATTAACTTCGGATGCTTCAGATTGGGTAAATTCTGGGTCCACTTCATCTTCTGCATATTCAGCCATTTCACGTCGTCCATCAATTGTCTTGCGAATTTCGTGTTCTGGGTCATTTAGTTTAGAACGAGGATGATATCTAATCATTTCTTCTTCATCCCTTGAAACAGGGTATGATGGGATTGTGACCTTTTGGTCACCGATACAAATTTGTCCATGTGTAACTAGCTGTCTTGCTTGCTTCATGGAGCACGCTAGCCCCTTGTAATAGACTTGAGCTTGCAGACGGCGATTGAGAATATCTTCTGCGGTTAAGGAGAGTATATCGTCAAGGATTGCATCACTTGTGATTAATCCCTTGCGATTTAAAGAGGCGAGAAGTGCATCTTTTTCACGAGCGTAGTGTCCTTCGGATGTGTCAACACGCCCGATTAGCTTCATCGCTTGCCCACGAATACGGCGCAATGCTGACTTTGCCTTCCAAATTTCTTTCATGCCGCCTATTCTTTTGAGGCCGTGATTTTTCTTGATTGCATGCTCTTCTTCGATTCTGTCAGCCTTCCAAGGGTGAGGAGGGGTGTCGTACTTTGGTCGTGCGAATTTTGGATGTCCCATGTCTTAGCCCCCTATCACTTCTTTCTCTGCACTCCAAGAGTAAGCCCGAACCTGCCGTTGGAACGACCACGCTGTCCACGGACCTTGTGTCCACCAGCGTGGCGAACACCACGATAGCTTTTGATTTCACGAAGACGGTCAATGTCGTCAGCGTTTGTTAGTTTTAGGTCCTGTCCTGAAAGGTGAAGTTCTTCCCCACTTTCCAGGTCCCGTTGGCGGTTTAGCATCCATAGCGGTACGTTTTGATTATAATTTTCGATTGCCTCACGAAGGGTTTCTTGCTGCGACAGGTCTAGGTGTCCGGCTTTCATGCTTGGATCGAACCCTGTGATGGTACAGATGTTTGCGGCGGTTCTATCGCCCACTCCGCGGACGGCTGTCAGGGCAGTCCTCAATGGCTTCAAGCCGTCAATGTCGGTATCTGCCATTCGAAGCATGTAGGAGAAGTCATCTCCCAAATCTTGTTCATTTGCCATTACATTTCACCTGTAAAACGCGTACAACACGATGTCGAGCGGCTTTGCGACTAACCNCCCCTATATCAAGACCGCGATTGCNCTTTCGCGACACTGCGCCATGAAATGCAGGTTTTGTGACCCTCTGTTCGTTGTGCTAAAAGCCTATTGCGATTCTTGGCACAAAAGTAACATTGAGTCATGTGGCTGTTTTGTAACGAAACCTTTGTGCTGTCCCCCTTTGGAATTGAGTTGTCTGTCCAAACTTCCCTGTAACCTCGGTTGCAGTCCAGGATCTACTGACATTCGAAGTGTCAGCTTACCAAATCCGTAATCTCTGGCAACACCTACGAGACTGGATATTGTNTCCAAGGATAAATCAACATGAGCTAATTTAACAATTCTTCCGGTNGCTTGAATTAGCAATTTCTGGTTTTTTTCCTGGTANTTTAATTCTCCATCATGATGAATTTGTGGCCGTCTGCCGCTGGTTATGCTCCAAGTTATATCTGTGTCAGGTAAGACTTTTTCCAGATAATTATTGGCTAAGCCAGATTCGACTAAGGCAGCATCCAAAATACTCACGTATTCTCCTCTTCTGGGAGGCCGACGGTGTTCTGAAATCTCCTCGTAATCCCCCTCGACTACCAGAGGTTTGTTCTTTGGTTCTGGTGGAATTCTGACAAATCTTCTCGAGACTCCTTGGCTAGATAACTGTCCAAGCCATAACGATAGGCGATCAACTCTGCCTTTGCCCCTGCTTGTCCACACCCATGTTTTCCCAATATTAGGCCAGAAATCTTCTACGATTGATTCTACCTCCTTGCGCTGTGAGGTTTGAAGCCTTGGCGAGAGATCTAGAAGAATCCCTGGCCCTTTTTCACCTGAGATTAAGCAATCCTTCCATGCTGCAAAAATTTCTTGCAATTTTGGTGCCATTTCATCCAAGCTGTGAGTACGGGAATTTCTCGGCCGGGCTGGGTCTAAATGTAGCATTGAATACATTGTGTCGCCACGATTCTTTGTTCCATCACCGATAATTATCTCAGAGTCAATCAAAGATTTACCAAAACCGTGGTCATAAATTCGTTTCAAGTTCGCATTGGCCGCTCTCCCTGTGAGTTCGTCTAATTCTATTCCGATTCCTCTTTTGTTAAGTATCGAACAGTATGCTGCAAGCTGTATACCACTGCCACATGCAGGATCTAGAATTGGACCTTTTGGCAGTTTACACTTACGAACCATTTTCGCCCTTTCGATTGCGACTTGCCAAGGTGTTGCCAGCGGTCTAGCATTGTCAGCATAATGAAACACTAGGCCTTCTGGTGCTGTTGGGTCAGTCGCTGTAGGGCCATCTAATGCAGCCTCATTCGGACTCAATCTCAATTTATTCACCCGAGATATCAGATCGTACGAGAAGACTTTCAAACACTATTCCAGATTCTTCAAAAGCTTCTTTGCCGCCTTCTTCCCTATCCAAAATACTGATCACTGCTACGACTTTACATTCTGTTTCTTGTTCAATCCTCTTGACTGCTTGAATTGCGGAACCTCCAGTCGTAGTAACGTCCTCTAGAATAATTACTCGGCCGCCCTTAGCGATAGATGACCCTTCAATTCCAGGAGGGTTGTTGGTTTTTCTACCACCCCTCCCCTTCGATTGTTTTCTTACCATGAAACCTAAGCGATTTGACGTAAAATCTGTTGCAATTACTAGCGCTGCCAAGGGGACTGCGCCTAATTCGAGACCACCAACGAAATCTGCACCTATCTCATCGCACCGCATATTCATTAATTGACCAACGATTCTCCCTGCTTCTGGGTGCATCATGACTGGTTTCATGTCGAAAAACCAGCGAGATGTTCTCCCACTTGCTAATGTGAATGCCTCGTCGTTTCCTCCGTCAAGAAAGGCTAGTTCTCTGACCAAATCAACCAGACGTGCCCACCGGGGGTCATTGCGTAGTAGTGGAGGAACCGACATGTGTAAAGCCACAGGTCCAAGGCGGATGAACCTTCCCTTACCAAGGAGGTTCTAGTGGTAGCCCTTATGAGCCACCGACTAGGAGGGACAATAGATTGCCGTGATTCAGAAAGGTGCTAGAGATGTCCACAGTCCACTTTTGGGCCTTGACATACAGCGTCTGGAAAAGGAGATTAATTCCTATGAAGATTGGATGAGCGAACGTACTGATGAGGCGTACAGGATTGCTGAAGTCGCAAGATCAAAAGGTTTAGACCACTCTCTAGATGTTGAAATACCAAGAGCTTCAGACCTAGCAAGCAGAACTGAAAAACTACTAATTGAGCACTTGGAAGGAGCAGAAGTTGCAGAAGATATCAGGAAATTGCTAGCAGAGTTCGACCGAGAAACTACCTCCATTAAAATGGCAACGTTAGTCGCAAAAAGATTCAGAGAAAATGGTCATGATTTACGCAAAAGCATAGATGTTGGCTTAAGAGTCGGGTTGGCTATACTTACCGAGGCAGTGCTCGTTGCTCCTCTGGAGGGCATTAGTGAAGTGAGATTGCTTCCAAATTTAGATGGCTCACAGTTTCTATCGATACACTTTGCAGGGCCCATAAGAGCAGCAGGAGGGACGGCTCAGGCACTAGCTGTGCTAATAGGCGATATGATACGTAGAGAATTGAATGTTGACGCATACAAACCCACAGACGATGAGGTTGAAAGAGTCAAAGAAGAGTTTGGATTATACCGAGGAAATCTGCAATATAGACCTCCTCCCGAAGAAGTTGATACAATCATCAGAGCATGCCCAGTTATGGTAAATGGGGAATCCACTGAAGATATTGAGTGTGCGGGATATGGCAGAGTAAGAAATATTGACGAGGCCAGAATTAGAGGTGGGGTTTTGTTGGTTATTGGTGAGGGTTTGTGCCTCAAAGCCCCTAAGGTTCAAAGACACACAGAGAGGCTGAAGGTCCCTGGTTGGGATTTCATTTCTGCGTTCGCTAATAAAAACAAAGACGAGGCAAAAGAAGGGGATAGCAAGGAGTTCAGGTCCCGAAGAGTACCTGTAATTTCCAAATTTATGAAAGATATTATTGCAGGAAGGCCTGTTTTTGGAGCGCCTCTAGAGCCTGGTGGTTTTAGGCTGAGATATGGAAGAGCCAGACCGTCTGGACTTGCCGCAGGTTCATGTAATGCGGCTACGATGGCAGCAATGGATGACTTCATTGCTGTAGGGACCCAAATGAAAATCGAAAGGCCTGGAAAAGCCTGTGCAATTACTCCTTGCGATATAGCAGAAGGCCCATGGGCTATTCTAAAAAGTGGACAATTTAGACAGTACAATGACGTTGATTCTTTCAGAAAAGATCGACATGAAATATCCTCCATTTGGGATAACGGAGAGTTGGTTCTGGGATATGGGGAGTTTATGGAGAATAACAAAAATTTGGTTCCTGCAGCGTACAATCATGACTGGTGGGCAGCGGATCTTATCGATGCCCTAGACAGTGATCAGGCTGTGAATGAATTCTGTAGAATAATGGGTTTGGAAAGAGATAAATTGCCAAAAGGCACACCAGGACTTCCGGTAAACCAGGACACAGAATTGAATGAAAGGTTTCATATTCGCAGATTATGGAGAGACTCTCTGATTAAATTGAATCCATCTTGGGAATCCGCTAGAGAGATTTCTATTAGGTTCTCTACGTCATTGGTTGGAGACAATAATCCGTGGTGGTTAGATCTACCAATTGAATGGGTGCCTGCTTTGATAAAATCAATAGAAACAGCAACAATAAGAGACGAATGTCTTAGATTTATTGATGGTGTAAAAGGTTGGAATCCTAGTAAAATGGATGAACTCAGGCCTGAGAAAGAGGGTGAGTTAGATTACGATTCAATCCCCGGCCCGAACATTATGGTGGATAGCGGAATTTTCACAGAGGACATCCCCTCAACCTGGGTGCTTAGAATCCATGGTTTGGTCAAAGGTTGCGCTCTTATGTTGGGACTTGAACACCACCATGAAGGAGACGACTTGATAATCACAAAGGGATGGGAGGCACTACTAGATGGCCTAGGTTATACAATACAGGGGAAAGCACCTCTCAAAGTTGAAGATGCTACATCGGTATTCAGGGATAGGATTAGTGAACTTCGCAATGCTGCAGTCTCGCTAGCTAAAGAAAAACTTCGAAAGCATGAATTGGAAAAAGAGAGATCTGCTGTAAGAATTGCAGCAGAAACAAACGCTAGACAACGTGGTTTAGGTATAGCAGAAACTGATCGTATTGGAAGAGAAGCAGCAGAAAAACTACCTGACCCAGGTCCTGAAGACCCAGAGGATTTTCTTAGGGCTCAGATTCTTGAAGACGACCACTTTGTAGACGGAATAATTACTCAGATAAGATCGATTTCTAGACTAAGATGGGAGCATTCTGCACCAGTCAGAATCGGTTGTAGGATGGGTAGGCCGGAAAAAAGTGCGCCTAGAGAGAAACCTACAGTACATTCATTATTCCCGATTGGCTTATCAGGAGGTAATCAAAGGTTAATCTCAAATTCTGCCGAGCAAAAAGATCTACGAATAGAAATGGGGGTGCGTTTCTGCGTAATTTGTGATAAGAAATCACCGATGATAAATTGTCATCACAGAAAAACTGACGAATTTGGAGAAGATAAACCCGGAGAGATCTGTGGTGGAAGAACCGAGCTGAGAGTGTCTAGTGAAAAACAAAATTCACGACGAAGAGGTGAATTACAGACCGTACGAATTGATAACTTACTCGAAGATGCTCGTATCTCACTCGGTCTAGACCGTGTACCAAAACGTATGAAAGGACTCAAGAAATTAATGAGCAAAAACCAGACACCAGAACCAATAGAAAAAGGAATTCTTCGAGCCAAATACGAGCTCCCTGTTTTTAGAGACGGAACCATAAGATTTGACATGAGCGATGTACCTGTCACACATTTTACTCCAGAAGAGGTAGGTGTTGATTGGGCGCAACTGAAACATCTTGGCTACACACATGATTGCTTTGGAAATGAATTACATGGAAACGACCAGATGCTAGAAATCTTCCCTCAAGATTTCATTCTAGCAAGAAATGGTGCGGAGTATTTCGTCAGAGCAGCTCAATACATCGATGAGCTTTTGGTAAGATTTTATGGTATGGAGCCGTACTATCACGTCGAGAAGCCTGAAGACTTGGTTGGACATCTAATATGCGCGCTAGCACCACACACCTCAGGAGGTGTACTTTCCAGATTGATTGGTTTTACAGACAGCTCGGGTGGTTATGCTCACCCATTATTCCATGCTGCTAAGCGAAGAAATTGTGATGGTGATGAGGATGCAATAATGCTCTTGATGGACGGATTACTAAATTTTAGCAGAGAAATTCTCCCCTCGAACCGAGGAGGGAAAATGGATGCTCCTCTAGTTTTAACCACTAAATTAAATCCTACTGAAGTAGACAAAGAAGCATTGAATGTAGACTCAGCCTGGCACTATGAAAGATGGTTCTACGAAGCTACTCTCAATCAACCACACCCAAAGGTGCTATCGGATAGAATGGACTTTATTGAAAGAAGACTGGGGTCGGTAGCAGCCGTTCGTGGTTTAGGCTACACGCACTCAACCAAGAGCATGTCAGAAGGACCTGCACTTTCTGCATATAAAACTCTAGA
>PBGS01000038.1 GCA_002720115.1 Methanobacteriota archaeon | reverse complement strand
ATCGTCACCAAGGTAAAAATGTCACCGAACCACGGTAGACCTCGCTACGTCGATGTCGTGCTGGTTGTTTGTAAAAGAATGGAATGTGTGATAACAATGTGGAGTTTCATTTGAAATATGAATAATATAATCAAAATTGCCGTATATTCGCGAAAATTCATAAGCAGTAATAAATAATATACCACATTGGAAGAAATGATAAAATGGCTAAGATAACGCAAAGACTGGTATCTTTTACGAATCCAGAATTCCCGGAATCATATAACCCATCAATGGTAAAATTTGCCTTCAGCGCGTGTAATTTCGTCGTTGGATTCTTACTTTTGTCTGCACTTTTGGGCATGATTTTTTGGTCATTAACTTACGATTACACACAGACCACCAACTCAGGTAGAGAAATTCTAGTGGATTCTGGAGGAAATTGGTTTGAGATTCACAATTCTACCCTCCACCAAATCGATGATACTAATCTCAAAATTGGTGACGAAATTACCTACACATTTGCTGGTGAAATTAGTGATGTTGAATATTCTAGTACATATTGCGATCAAGACTCTCTGGACGGAACTGAACAATGTTGGACATCCTATTCCACATATTACAGGTTCTTATTCCTCAACACAACTATAGAGACGAGTGCAAAGTCTATTCATGATTTTTACTTTTGCCACAGAAATGTTTGCCAAATTACAATGCAGGTCATCAATTTAAGTACCATTCCAGATGTGATTATACTTCAAGCAGAAGAGGTGGTTATGTGAAGGCCCACTGGCAGCAAGATCAATCCTTGATTGAGGAGTATGCCAGTTTAGAACGGGCGGCTTTGGATGGAACACTGCGACCTGTTGTGTTTATAGTCGCTACAACCCGAAAATTTGATTTAATTGCCTTTGAAAAATCGCTAAAGAATTCCCTCAATGGATCAAATTTGCTATTGAGTAAAGAATTAATCCACCTATTCATCGGTCACAGTCAAACCGTTCCAATGAGAGAAAATCCTGATTTCCTGAATATTCTAAGATTTTCTATGGGCACAGAAAATTTTGACTCAAATGACATCAGTGTAGCAAGAAGGTTTCAGAGAGAACTTGCGGCAAAAGCCTGTTCTGTCTTAGATAATCCAATATTAGTTATGCTAGACGATGATTTGAGATTTGAGGCTGCTTACCTTTCAGGGGGAGATGTCAAGATTGGGTATCCATTTTCTTACATTCATGAGGTGTATAACTTTGCTGAAAGGTTTAGTTGCGACATAGCTTTGGGTGGCGTAACTGGCTCGCCCCCACTTCCAGCAACCTCAACAATGCGTACATTCTTACAGGATTTTCTCTCCTTCTCAGCGATAGATAGCTGCAAAACCCGTTGGAAAGAACCGGATTATTACTATGATTTATCTGAAACTAGGACTAACTGGGATGCTTGGCAAATAATTGAAACACCGGAAAAGGCGGATAATAATGCAGACTTTTTCTTGAATCAAATCTTCTTTTCTGGCTCCAAAAATCGGCCCCTAGTGGTGACCGACTTGCCATCCAACCAATTGGTATCGAAAGCCATCATTAGGGGCGGTAATACTGTCGTTTACAATTCACGATACATCACAGATATTAAACATCCACAAATGTCCCGCAGAGGCGATTCCATATGGTCTATTTTGGCGTCACAGAAGGGCGCCAAAATTTTGCGGTTCCCTGCACCCCTGTATCATGACAGGAATTGTGGCGAATATGAAATTGAAAGCCTAGAAAAAAGAATGATTGATGACTTGTTTGGCGCATCACTGCAACGGGCGATGCTCGATGATTTGCATGGTTTCGAGTATATCCTAAAAGAACGATGTAATCATCAGATATCATTGATCGACGAATGTCTGAAATTGATTATACTTGCGCAGGATACTTTCCCAAAAAAGCGAGGCCATGTTGGAACACTATGGGGATTACCAAAAAAGGAGCGAAAGCGCTTCTTGCAAATCTGTAAAGAAGTTCTTACTTCACTAGAGGGGAACTTGGCTAATTACATTTCAAACATTAAAGACAATGTAGAATATGGAACAGTTCTAGCGAAGAGTTTGCGTTATGATCTTGAAAGAATGGTGATTTAAATGTCCTGGAATAAAACAGAAGAGTGGTTTGATAAGTGCGACGAAATGTGTAATATGATGGCAACTGAGGAAAATCCTGACGGTTTGCAAATGTCTTACAAATGGTATGTTGACATTTTCGAAAAACTAAATTTTGAAGTGGAGTTAATCTTCAATGATTCGGCTATGTATAGACCCATAATTATCGCCAAACGGCTACCAGCAAAAGGTTACTCGAGTTACATTGGATTTTTCCAACACTACGACGTTGAGCCAATACACAAATCTTGGGATACATCTCCATGGAAGCTCATTCAAAAAGAAGGGAGAGTGTTTGGCAGAGGTATTGCAGATAATATCGGTCCATTCATTCAAAGGTTAATGGTGATAGAGCAACAGAAGGTGACTAACGGAATTTTGTTTGTCGTTCAAGGCGAAGAGGAGATTGGTTCGCCATTTGCTAATGAGATATACCCAAATCTCGACCTGCCAGAAGTCTCCTTATGGGTGGAAGAGACTGGATATTTTTATCGTAACGGTAACCACCGTATACTAATTTTCAATGAAAATAAGACTTTAACCTCAATAGTTTCAAAATTAGAACAAATTAATACAGCACATGGAAAGGTTACTCATGTCAGACATCGGCCATTGAATAAGGCATTTGGCGCTGCTAAGTGCCCGTGCTTATCACACTTAGTCAAGGATATTCCCTATATCGCTATAGGCCCAAACGATGATATCTCAACTATCCACGGACCTAACGAATCAATATCATTAGACCATCTTGATATTAGTTCTAAGCATCTAGAAGTTTTGTTAAATTTCGGAGGTTATTCTAATGTCTAGTAAGCATCAAAAAATCAAATTGACCAATAGTCAAGTAAAGGACTTTCT
This sequence comes from Methanobacteriota archaeon, assembly GCA_002720115.1. Taxonomy (GTDB): domain Archaea; phylum Thermoplasmatota; class Poseidoniia; order Poseidoniales; family Poseidoniaceae; genus MGIIa-K1. The sequence goes on along the minus strand of PBGS01000038.1, from coordinate 26,459 downwards.
AGATTCAATAGATGTTACACTAGATGGTGAACAACTTAGTGATTTAAACCAGATCACCGCTAGATTCATGGAATTGGTTCCATTTCAGAACTTAACCATGTTAATTGGCCCTAGGCGGAGACCGACATGGGATGAAATATGCAAGGATTTAATCTCGGGAATTGGCGGATTGTGTACTGCAAGGAATCCATTTCTCAAAGCTCTGTTGGAGAATCTTGGTTACAAGGTGTATTTTGTGGCAGCGTCTATGGTAAAGCCCAACTGTCATATCTGCCTAATTGTGGAAATAAGTTCAGATAAGTATTGGGTGGATGTAGGCAATGGCTACCCATATAATCGTCCTTACAAACTTGGCTCAGGTGATGTGATTTATCATAAATTTATGAACTATCGAATACGATTAGATGCAGATAGATGGTTTGTTGAACATGAGTTTGATAACTCCGGCATCTGGAAGCATAATCAGAATTTTTCCGACACAGAAGTTCCATATTCATTTTTTGATGATATGCATGAACTACATTATACTAAAACAGACTATGGCCCATTTTTATCTGGTTTGCGAGCAAACAGATGGTGGGGCGAGGGGGGAATAATCCTAAGAGACGACACAGTGAACGATTTGGATTCAAACCACAAGATCACAGATATCGTTCAATTTAAAATGTGGATGAAAAATATTTTTCCTGGATCTCCAATCAATAATGACAAAATTACTGAGTGTGCTTGGAAAACATATCAATCATTAACTATGGAGGTAAAGACATGAAGACAATAATCAATGATACATATTTTGAAAAAATTAATCGGGACGCAATCGATTTTTACAATGCACACGGCTGGGTTGTGATAGAGAATGGCATTCAAGGTGATCTGCTTGATGATTCTCTTGAATCATGGGAACGGCACCGACAACAATGTGCCAAAGAAATGGAGATCAGTTTTGAAAAATACAAACAGGAAATCAGTCAATGGCGCGATTTATGGACCCTTGGTGGAATCTTCAGAGAAATTCTCGACTCGAGTGAATCAGTCAGAGCAATTGCCCAAAAGGGAATGGATTGGAGTGGCATAAGGTTGCTACATGACCATATCATTGCCAAACCAGCAGGTTCATCAAATAAAAAAATACCTTGGCATCAAGATTCGATGTTCTGGCCAGTAGATTTGCCCGGGTGCTCGACCTGGACTCCACTGGAAGATGTTTCTATCGAAGGTGGCTGTCTGGAAGTCGTCGATAGCTCTCATTTGGAGGGGTGTGAAAAACCGATAGATTTCATGGCTGAAGAGCGTTGGGATTTCCCCGAAGATAGCGTTAGAGTGAAACTTCCAGTTAAAGCAGGATATACGATATTATTGCATAGTCTTACATGGCATAGATCTAGTCCAAATTCTACCTCCTCTGACAGGCCTGCTCATATTGGGCTCTGGGTTCACACTGGAGTACACTGGCGCCCTGACATGGTTGATTGGCATCCTCTGAATGATAATGTGGAAGCAAGTCCGGGTGAGCAATTGATCGGCGAGATGTTTCCAACTTGGGGTGTTGTTGAGGAAATAGAGAAGCCTGATCAGGACATACATGGTGGAACAACAAGGACCGGCGGAATCTCGATGTTTGATGCGAGCACGATTCTAGGTAACCAGATACGGCACATCTTAAACTCGGAAGGTAACCTCTCAACCCTGTTGAATGATGAAGAAAATCGAAACATTGTCGCTTCCAAAACAATAAGTAAAGGATTTGCTCAAGAATCAGATAGGAAAACGTTGACTGATATCTTGGAGAGATTGTATATTTGTCATGCTGCATATGTTCTACATAGAGCGCGTAATGTTTTCAATGCAACCTATGCTGACTGGTGGGAAATCGCTGGTCAATCTTGGAGTAAAACGGAGATTAACTATGATTGAAGCGATATGTTTACACCGGATCCACGACAATGACTCTGATGTTCCATCAGTTTTTCATGACATAAATATGACTATTCAGATCAGCGATTTATTAGGTATGCTATCAGATCTAGACGCAACAAATCGTATCAGTAACACAACAACGTTAGTTACATTTGATGACGGTTGGAGAGATTTATTATTGATTCCTGAGGATTTTTTTGACAAACACTGCACTCTAATGCCTGTGATTTTCTTAACCGATGCACAACTAACTGGCGATTTAACCCCAATGCCGCTTCACAGACTTTACTCATGGATGCAACAAAACGATGTTAGTTTAACAGATTTGCCAGAATTACAAATAAATCGGAACAATTTGAAGGATTTGAGGGTTAAAGATCAACACCAGTTAGTTTCTATTGTTACCGGAGAAACTCAACATAGTATTGATTATTTAACGCCATCCGAGGTTTCTCAACTAAAAGCCAACGGCTGGGCTGTGGGTAGTCACGGACCTGAACATTGTGACTTGAGGTTACTAAATGATGACGAACTAACTAACCTTCTGTCAACGACATATAGTATTGTTCAGTCAAATAACATCAAACCATGGATTGCATGGCCTGAGGGTAGATGGAACAACAGAATTGCTAACATTGCCAGGGAATTAGGATTCGAGCGGCAATTCGGGCTAGTTGAAGAAAACAGAAGAGGTACTGATGATACAGTAGTTTTGCGTAAACTTTGGTGAGGAGTGATCAAATGAAAATATTAGTAACTGGATCGGAAGGCTTTCTTGGTAAGGTATTGTGTCAACAGCTGATAAAGGCAACTCATAAGGTAATCAGGTACGACATCAGTATGGGTAAAGATATCCTCAATCGTGAACAATTGGCGCAAGAAATGGCAACCTGCAATGTGTGCATTCATCTTGCCGCAGTAGCAGATTTATACATTGCAGAACATCAACCAGAACTGGCCCGGAACCTCAACATTAACGCCACTAAATCTCTGCTTGAAATTGCTGAAGAACTGAATGTCAGAGTGTTATTTGCCTCGACTGTTTGTGCTTATGGTAACAACGGAGTTGCAGTATCTGTTGAACAATCACCGTTGGCGCCAACTGAAGTCTATGCCGAATCTAAAGCGGAGGCAGAGCGACTTTTCTATGATAAATTAGACAGGCATGCTATCCTCAGACTAGCGACTTTTTATGGCCCAAACATGCGCACAAGTCTGGCCACTAGTATATTCATTGAAGCGCTCAAAAATGATGAACAGATACGCATTCACGGCACTGGTTTGCAGACAAGATGCTACACTCATGTCGATGATATCGCATCCGGCATTATCGCAGTGCTTGACTCTGGCCATAATGGCATTTACAACATATCCTCAGATGAAGAGATAAATGTAATCGATCTGGTTGAATTAATCTCTGAGGTGATGGGCAAGACAGCAAATACGGTTCATGTAGAGGACCGGTTTGGCCAAATTAACAAAAGCAAAATCTCTTCAGAAAAATTACAAGGCTTGGGCTGGAAACCAAGATATAGCCTGAAGGAGGGGTTGGGAACGTGCATATAAATATCACAACAAACAGTATTTATGCAATATGTATCTAAGCAAATCATGGCCCAGGGAAGCGAACTGAGTCATTACGCTGCCATAGATACAATTGAGTTTGCTTCAGGTGACAATCCAATCACTACGATCAGACTTAGGGTTGGTAGAGGTGTTACTCTAAAAAACCCGATTCACAGTAATCCGCTTGATGAAGAAAATAACGAGTTGCCTGTTATAGTTGGTGGTGCCAACGCATCCGGTAAAACCTCGTTACTGAAAGGCATAAACGAAATCTGTAAATTGATGCAGCATGATGTAATCACCAAAGAACAATCTAAACAATTGTGGGCTGATTTACGAGCAATTGGAATAAGGCACTTACAGATTCAATTCGCCGTGTTGATCGGTAAAACAGGATTGGGGCTTACAATGTATGGTCCTTCGACCAATCCCACAAATATCAACATAAATACTAGAAACGCTAATCATGAAAATGAAGCTTTGCCAAAGCAGTCAATTGATGGAAAACTAGTATTGGAAAACCTCTTTCAAGTGAAAATGGCTGTTGATTACTCTCAGGAATGCCTTCAATGGCGTGATGGTTTACGGCTGAGAAGAGTAGGTAAAGACGCAGACGAAGCAGTTGTTGACTTGTATCATACATATGGTGATTTATTCGACACCAATGCTAGGAGTAATTTCAGGGCCTTAAAATCAAAGAGAACTATTGAGCGCTTTCTTGACTCCAACAAACAAGTGGATATTTCTGGTCTTAGCGTTCATGATTATCAGATTTTATCCGACTCTTTTAAGTCCAAGCAAATAATTGATTTCCAATCATCATATATGATTTCAATAGATCGAGAGAATTCGATTAGGCAAATTGAAAAATTGAAAAATTTGCTGCCTGAGATTACAGATAGCTTCCAGCAGTGGTTAGAAAGCCCCGATGATTTGAGAAGTTTGTTAATTGACAGAATGAAAAATAATCGATTATTCACCGACCTTGGATTAACAACATCAGATATCGTTTATTCAGACCGTGAAGTTCCAGGTTACTACACACTTCACCACTCCGCACCAGACATTATCGAAATGATTATGCTTAAGGCCGAAAACTCAGCATTTTACACATGGTATGGAGAACACGCATGGAAGAATAAGCAGGATGCAATCGATTTCATCATGGAGGGTTGTATCCACGATATTGTTCACTATGTTACTGGCCAGCGTAATACAGAGAGGGTAATAATTGGCGACAGAATTAGCAATCACTCATATCACTCCGAACTCACCGAAGTAAAATGGTCTGACCGTAAAGATGGAGATGAACCGATTTGGCAATCTAGGCCCTTGATTCCATACACGGAGCCTAATCCTCTGCCATCAATCTCGCAAGTGCTTCGAGATATACCGTTTCTTGCTAGTCTTCTTGGCATGAAAAAAAGCGATTCAAAATCTGTTGATATTTTAGTGCGGTTTAATGCCTTTACAAGAATTGAAAATATTCGTCAATCGTATCTATCATCTGGACAGAAACAAATACTTGCACTAATAACCGCAGTTAGGAATGCTCCAGAGGGAAGCTTGATTCTAATCGATGAACCAGAAATATCGTTACATGTCGATTGGCAGGAACGTGTAGTAGAACAGTTATACACTCCCTTGATTGGCTCGAGATTGCTAATTGCCACACACTCTCCGGATATTGTCATCAATCATCGGCATCTTTGTATCACACTGCGAGTAAATGATGGAGGTGAATTCCATCGCTAAATCTGAGTTGAGCGCTAGACCTGACTATTTCCCTAGAGTGAAAAGTAAAGCCTTACTCAATGATGCTAACATCGATAATGCTAATTTCCTACATTTCGAGTCACATGTCGACATGAGGTTTATCCGCTCATTTATTAGAAAGTTACCAAATCATGGCAGTAAAATACAATCTGACAACCAGATTAAATATGTTTTCACACCCAAAAAAATAGATGCCATAAAAGAACATAGAGATGCATTAAAGAGAGGTTTGAATATTTCTAGTTTAGTTGACATGGACTCCGATGTCAATGGTAAAATGATTGGTAAAACCAAACGAATTCATACCTCAAAATACGCCTGTACNATTATCACCATCCAATTTCTCAAANGCGAAATGANCCTTGATCNTGANTANCTATCCGAAACTATCAAGCAAATCTCTGGGTTAAGTAACGAAAAACGGATTAATCGTATTATATCCAACGCTATCGAAAATACGTATGAACGATTGTGTAAAGGAAATAGCAATNCTAAGGCTTTGTTTAGCGAACATGGTTTACAGAACCCATTAAACGATCATGAACTAGCCTCGGCAATTAGAACTGAGATGAAAAGACAAGAGTCTTTTGATAAAATGTTTGAGAGAAAACTCCGCAAGTTTGCATCCAAGGACAAGAACGGCTTACTTGGCAATATTGTCAAAGCGATGATTCGTGAATTAAACACCTAATCCGATTCTTCGAGTAAACATCACTCGTCACTTTTCCTCAATTGGTGGAACGACTTTGTTTTCACCCTCGATNTTTGCTAGTGCATCATCNAGTTCNACTCTGAGTCTTTCTAGTCTGATACCTTGATGCGGTCCGAGCATTCTAAGATAGTGGTTCATAGAATATACGCCAAATTCCTTTTTGCACAAGTATTCGTTGTGAATATCATGACAATTAATAAAAAGTATCGATATATCATCAATGCATGGCAGATAATATTCTACCGCTAAAATGGCTTAGTGACTACAACCATACCACCGACGTACAATCTTTATTTACTTGGCGTCGAGGATTTTTTGGTTTCAAACTGAAGAGCGAAATAAAGCGTAAAACCTTGGCGATTACTCAAGACAGTGAGAATTTAGCCTCAGCACAAAAGGATTTTTCTGACTCCGCTGCTGAATTGAAGTCAATTGAACGAAGGCTCGCTCAGTTAGGTAAGCAAGAGAATTCTGAAAGCGATCCAACGTTTGCTAAATTGGACACTGAAAGGCAACAATTACAAAGAAGTCTAGATACTAAAGAACGCAGAGTAACAAATCTAAAAGATTCTCTGATGAAGTCAGAAAATGACCTCGGTCTAATGCAGAGTTATGCTAGCGGAACCACACTGACCACCGACCAAGCAATGCGCGAATGGACCGGTAAAGACGGCAGTGATACCAGTAGGGCCCGTGGAAATCTACCCGAGAGAGAAGCAAGAATTAACGAATTTAATCAGCCTAAAGAATTCGATGACTCGGTGCCTGCAGAAGNAACCTCTAGCGAGCCAGAGCCCAGCACAGAGGAAGAAGTCGCAGGCGAAGAGTGAGGGTTAGATATGACAAGCCCTCACATGATTTATGAGCAACTCAAGAAGACTAAACCAAAACAACTAGATAAACTGGAAGCCGCTCATTCTGACGACAAAACCAGGTTCTCACGCTTTATTGTTCAATTAGTTGACAAGGTTAACGATGATGAAACGGAGTACAGCAAGATAATGCAACGCTCCAAAAAAGCCGCAAGTGAATCTAATGTAGAACTTGCTGTTGTCCATGCTTTAAGAGCAAAAGTCGTTCGTCACGAAATCCTAGCCCGGCGCAGTTCACTAATCCTGATGAGAGCCAATGAATTCTACCATTCGGTTATGATTCGAATGATTCGCAACGCAAAATTGGGCATTGAAATGAGCGAGGATAAACTAAGTCAAATGCTCCCGCCAGAGTTGCGCGACGTATTGTTAGAATCGGTGAAAGGCATGAACACAACCGGCATGTTAGAACCAGCAGTGGAAGAAATCTCCAAGGCAGGTGAACAAAATGATTAACTGGATTCTATCACGGCCGGAAATGAAAAAGTTCCTTGCTAGAAAGCCAAAAAAACAGGAACAGATAATCCTTGAACGTCAAACTGCCCTATCGAGAAAGTATGAGGAATTGAATCGCCGCATAGATGAGGCTGAAGATGCGGCCATGCACATTAAACTACGTCGAGGAAGAAATGCTAACGAATCTGAAATCACAAACCTACGCTCAGACATGCAAGAACCAATTGCTGGGATTTATAGTTTGATGAATGACTATACTAGAGATTTGTTATGGTTAGAAGTTCATCGCGCTTTAGCAGTGAAGGGTTTTGTTATGCCGGAAGAGCTAACTATGCTTAGATCTGATATTGACTTCGGACTACTAAGTCTAGAAGAGTTTGAAGGCATTGAAGAAATTTTAGATTACGATAATGACCCATTTTCAGAAATTGAAGAATCAATATTGAAGGAATTCGGCCTGTAATTATTCACCTGTGTATAGCAATAGGAGAAAATCATAGAATTCTGCTGCTGCTCCTATTGCCATGAAAGTGAATGGAATAAAGGTGTCAAATACTGACCGCTTCCAATCATTCATTTCTTCGAAGCAAAACAATCGGTAATATGTCCATCTAGATGATAACACAAGATATGTCAAAACTCCAACGACAATCCCCTCACCGGCGAGTTGTGAAATATATTCACTNAGCCATTCAGCAGTTCGCTCATGGCCACTAAATCCAGCATTTAACACGACAATATAGGCAAGACCGGCCCCGAGTAAGGCAACTGGACCTTTACCCTTTAAACCAATCAAGGGATCTANGCACAGTGTCAAAATTACTGATACACAAACCACTCTAACTCCGCCAATTAAAGAGAAATCTCTGGATGAAATTGCGTAAAGAATTAATCCGAGAATTGCCAGAGAGATAAATGGTAAAAATAGGTATTTCAGCCTCGTACGGGTAGAAACCTGCAGGCCCAGTAACCTCTCCTCATACTGTAGATTAGCCCCTCTAGATAACCATTGAACTAGGACCATTTCTTGTATTATCAGAGCGATAGCAATGCCAATAATTGGAATGTCTGATGATAATACGGAATTAGAGCCTGTGCCAGCAAAAGTTAGTGCTACAATTGTTGCTAGCAGCAAATTGAATGGAATACCATAACCTGTAGAGATATTACTCAAATTTTCACCTCAGCAAATTCAGAAATGCTTGGCCGAACTCTGGCTCTCCCGGTTTGACAATTCTAACGTTAGAATTTTTCAGATTTCTAATCTTGGTATTGTTTAGGGCCAAAATTGTCCCTGATGCCATGCCTGAAACCACTAANGAATCGAGAACTAAGCCGCCTGCTGCTTCTCCTTTTAGNTCCAATTGGCGGTAAATCCGTGGTTCTTCTTTTNCCCCAATCTTAAGTTTGTAGTTAGAGGAATAGTTAGGTTTGTTGCGCAGGCTATCGATGACATACTTTGAAACATNTGCACTTACCTCTTCGGGAAAGAATGAAATTGGATTCACCGATTTTAGGTATTCTACCACATAATCGTTCAGATCATCGCCATTNTGAGCGTGATCACCAAACTTAGTTGCGATATCAAAATTCTTGAATAACGTTGTTGATTTGACATCATTGCCAATAGAGTATTGCTGATATAGCACCTTTGGTTCTTCAATNTTGATTAGTAGATTGATTGATGAAACGATAATTGATTCCTTCCCTTGATGAGTGTAACTATGATTGATTGAGATTGAATGTTCTTTAGATGGTGAAAGGAATATCTCCCAACCGTCTGCATGATACTTTGTTAACAAAGATAAGTCGTTGTCCAGAGTNTTGGGTTTTAACCCTTTGAATGCCTGTATTTTACAGTCGGGATATTGTCTGACAATTGATTGGAGATACTCACTTGACCAAGTTTCGTCGAATTTTGAAACCAGAAGGCTTGTATTGTCTTTCATTTGTTCACTCTCGTCGTCGTNTGNAGGTGTGTGGTTTATTGTTTTTAATTCCGGCGATATACTTTGGTCGCCACCGCCGATGTTAACATTGGATTTTTCTGCGTTAATTGAATCACGACCGACATTAGATTTGCCGATTTGGAAAACGCTGCCACCATCGACGCTCACATTCGAGACCCTAACTCCACCTCTAACGATGATAATCGTGCCTAGCAATAGTAGCGCAACAATTACAGTNGCGATGATTAAATTTCTATTCAATTGTTCATCTTTAGCAGCTTCCTCAGCCAGTCTAATCTCTTCTAAATCTGTGATGCCGTTATTATCGTCATCAGGGTCCTCTAAATCTTTACAACCATCGCCATCAGTATCCAACCCGAAATTGGGTGGTGATTGAGTGCATTTTTCACCGCTAATTCCGATCGCTTCAGCATTATCGCTAATACCGTCATTATCATCGTCAAAATCCTCACCCTGTCCTTGGTTTTCAGGACCGGAGTCCTTACAGCCATCACCATCATAATCAGTCAATTGANTAGAGGTCCAGTTGGTTTTTGATTGGCCCATAAACAAGGGGCCATCTGGATCACACAGGTCGAAGTCATCGAACACTCCATCATTATCATCATCGTCATCCTCAGTTAAATCTTCACAACCATCTTGGTCTAAATCTGATTCTATNGTGCTGGTAAAACCTAGCGCGCTCAAACATACATCCTGCAAATTTACTTCTGTTAAACCATCATTGTCAATATCTTCGTCTTCCACATCGTCAGAGCAGCCGTCATTATCGTAATCATTGGCATGGTTAATCAATCCATTACCGATCAAAGCACCATTTGGACATCCATCAATAAGGTCTGGAATACTATCCCCATCATCATCTAGGTCTTCATAATCAAAACAACCATCGCCATCACGATCTGCAGATTGATTCTGCACAAATGAAGACCTCGGGCAAGAGTCTAATTGATCGACGATAGAATCTCCGTCATCATCATCGTCTAGAACATCACAAACTGAATCTTCATCAAAGTCATTGGGAATTTCTGAATCATTTTTACCGTCCGAAGCGCAACTGAATTCATACTCGTCACTATATCCATCATTATCATCATCTAAGTCTTCTCCAAAATCTAATCCAGTGATCGAATTGTCTTCACAACCNTCGCCATCAAAATCAGATATATTNGTTGAAATAAAATCTACATTGATTGAATACGCACAACTATCCCCTTGATTTTCAATGCCATCATTATCCATGTCAGGATCGCAATCATCACCAATCATATCAGAATCATAGTCCTCCTGATTGATATTAACAACATCAATACANTTATCCAAACTGTCAACAATTGAATCACCATCGNCATCAATTGATAGTTTTACTAAAACCCCCACCTGGGAAAAAGTTCCTATGACATTCTGGGTAAATATGGTACTGCCAGAGGAGCCAGGAGTCATTCTACCACCAAACCATATGTCCCCGTTTACTCCCTCTGTAACGGAATTGAAACGCCCATCGGTTAAACTCCCTCCACCAGTTGCAATAACCTGACTAACATTATATCTTGAGGTATTTTGGTCGAGTGAAAATGTAACGATTACGCCGGAATCTGTGGTATATTGATTGCCCAAGGTACTGTTTGATACAGGGTCAACTACTGTAGAACGAATTTCTCCGGCGAGTATTATTTGACCCGTCGAGGTTGAGATAATTTCTGATACAATATCTCGTCCAGAACTACCCCAAAGTTCACCGTCAACAATAACGCCGTTTTGATTGGTCTGAAGCATTAACATATCGTCATTGCCATAACCCTGACCGGCGGCCCAACCATTAGTTGAGGACGAATATGCGGGGTTATCTGTTGAGGATATAGTATAACCACCAATTGCATAACCACCCGGAATTTGTGATATTGAAACGCCCTCGTCATTAGAAAGACCTCCAAAACTTGTTGAGTATTCCCACTCTAAATTTGTCCCGATTCTTAAAATCATTAAATCTCTTTGTCCGTTACTGGACAGGGACGGAACGCCTTGTAAATTTGGACTGACTGCTGCATCAACTTGAAATGAACCCACCGCCAATAATTTACCTGTAGCACCAATCTCAATTGTATCCCTAATTACCGCGCTGCTACTAGATTTGACTAACCTAATTGTTGAAGCCTCAGTTATCGGTTCATAGTAAATTAACAACCCACACTCTGCATTAACAGTACCACCATTAGAATCCGGCGTGGGGGTACAGTCTTGTGTTCCATCGTCAATCCCAAGGCCTGTTAAATTACTAAGACTGCTTCCAGAAATCACGATGTATTGATCGCTCATCACTGTAACGGAAAACCCCTGATCTCTGTTAACCCCGCCATATGAAGCGGTATTAATCCATGATTGATCGGTAACATCAAAATGGATGAGTAATATATCCTCTTGCCCTTGACTAGTTATTGTATCTTGACCGACAACAACAGTTTGTTTGTACGTGCCTATCAGAACAATGCTATCATGATCTACCCATTCTACATCATAGCACACATCTTTTTCTACGCCACCGATAGTCTTTGACCAATAGATACTCCCGTCATAGCCGAATAAGAAGATATCCCANTCGCCAACAGAGCTAATGTCTAAACCACTTGTGAAGTAATTATTTACGGTCCCGTTGAATACTGCACAGCCTACCATTGCATTATTACCGTANTCTAGACTGATTATGTTTGAATACCCGGTTGAATTGAGTGAAATTATGTCTTCTGGAATATGACTTGGGGTAGTGTAGTGTAGTTTTTCATCGTTATTCTCGAGTAAAGGTATCGAACCATGAATTTGACTCGGTAAGAATAAAAAAAGCGTCAACAGCAAAATGAGGTCGCGACGCAGAATAACCCCCTCGGGAGTTCAATTGTTATCCTGATCTCCGGAGCCGGTATTGACATTGGAGTTGATGGCGTTGATTGTATCTCTACCTGACTTGACGGTTTTTAATTTTTCAAAGTTGGTCTGCTTCTTACTCCTTAGCAATAAAAACGCAATAATCAAAACCAACAGGCCAATGATGGCATAAACATAAGTTTCCATATTATAGCCAGCGCCACTGAAAATATAAATGATTCTCCCTCAAATTATTCATATAGTAATAAATCATCGGATANGACATGAATAAGACTGCGACAATCTTGTTAACATTGCTTTTTGTTACCCCGCTTTTTGCGATTAATGCNAGTGCATCGAACGAATCTGGTGAGCAAACATATGAAGATTTTGTAATCGAATATCATCCACTACCAACTAATGCNGTGGTTATGGATCAGGAGGAGTTTGAGTATAAAGAACAGATTTGTGGTTACAGGGACACAAACAATGATGGCATTTCAGACCTCCGTGGAAATTGCGAAAGCAGTTCCTTCATTGCACCAAATGATAGATGGTTCCAATATCAGATTCCTCTCAGCGCAGACGGAAGCTGGCCCGGATTTGGCGACTATGTTAGATTCTATGTCGANAACAATGGTGAGCCAAACAATGTCGATGTAGAGGTATGGCTATGCTGGGAACCTACCGATAACCGTGGTACTGTGATGTGTTCCTATGAAGATAACATCTACAGTGATGAATATGAAAGAGCNGATATGATCTCTATGCGTTCAAATAATTGGTTTATCCATGTAGTTGCGCTAGAAGATGGCGATAATGGTGGTGATCAGACTGAGGTATCGGTGGAATATCGAATCGATTCGTCAAATATAGATAGAACTGAGCCGGAAGAAATCTANCACACAAGCATCACCGGGGACAGCCTCTTGCCGTATGAAAAGGATGCTAAAACCTGTGNTCATGANTGTTCATCACCAAGCGGACCAGATCCGTTAGATATTTTCAAAATAGATAACGTCTTTGCAGGTCAAGAAATTAAGATAAAATTCGCGTCTCGAGAATTTGAGGGCGGTGTTGAAGACTATGATTTAAGGATGTATTTTGTAGAGGACCACGAACTTTCTAGCGGTCTAAATTATTCCTATTACAGGATTGATGACACCGGTGATTGGGATAATGATATTCACGTAACTACTTATAATCACAGAATGGACAAATCGGGAGCCCTTTACGTCTGGTTCCAAGCTGGCTTCGATGATGATGTTACAGAATCTCANTCATACACTGTTCAATTTAAGTCGATAACTGGCAGTATAACCACAACTGCAGATTTAGACAATGACGGCTTACCAGATTATGANGAGTATCTCTGCGNAACTGATTACAGGGATCCTAATGATACAGCGCCCGACCATGATGGTGATGATATTTGTGACGATAGGGATACAGATGATGATGATGACGGACTCGCTGATGAAGTCGACGCTTGTGCTAATAGTCCTATAGGCGATACAGATTATGACAACGATGGGTGNACCGACTCGGAAGACCCAGATGATGATAATGACGGGGTGACAGATTACTTTGATATTTGCCAATTTTCAACCGAAGGTGAAACCGACACAGACGGGGATGGTTGTTTCAACAGCGAGGATGATGATGATGATAACGACGGTTGGTATGACTTTGAGGAAATCGAATGCTATACCGATCCATTAGACGAGTATAGCATTCCGAGTGACTTTGATTTGCTATTTGAANANTATGTCTTTANGACCACTGGTGAATACACATATGCTTGTGATGAGGTGGATGACGATGATGACGAGGATGGTATCATTGATATTCTCGATGCCTGTCCAACAAGTACCTGGTATTTGATAAATACAGAGGATTGGACCTTGACAGTTACCGATGAAGACACAAACGGCGATGGCTGCTTTAATCAAATTGATGATGATGATGATGGGGATGGAATTCTTGATGAAAATGATGCTTGTCCCACAGGATTATCCACCGGCGTTGATTTAGATTCTGATGGCTGTTATGACGCAGAAGACCCTGATATTGATGGGGATGGTTTTACAAATGCCGATGAAATNGATTGCGATTCGAATGAAAGAGACGCCAACGACGTGCCTCAAGATATGGATTCTGACACACTGTGTGACGCTGTTGATGATGATATTGATGGGGATGGGATTGGAAATGCAAATGATGATTTCCCGTATGAACCATCAGAAACAAAAGATACTGATAACGATGGTATCGGCAACAACGCNGACAATGATGACGACAATGATGGTTACGATGATGAACTCGATCACTTGCCCCTCAACCCAGACGAGCATCTTGATACTGATGATGATGGGATAGGAAACAACGCCGATGATGACGATGATGGTGATACCTGGCTAGATTCTAAGGAGCAAGATTGTGAAACAGATTCACTAAATTCAAATAGCGTTCCAATTGACACCGATGGCGATAGAATCTGCGATTTAAACGATCTCGACGACGATGGAGATAATTACAATGATGTTACTGAAATAGCGTGTGATACCAATCCATTACAATTTACCGACAATTTCCCAGACTTTGACGATGATGGAATATGTGACAAGTTAGACGAAGACGATGACAACGATAATATCAAAGACACCGAAGACAGTTGTGACAATTCACCTAATTCTGAAGTATCAACCAACGCCCCTGACTTAGATAACGATGGGTGTTTTGATTCAGAGGACCCCGATATTGATGGGGATGGGGTCATGAATAATGCAGATGACTGTGAAGATGAATTCGCAACCACTGCTGATGGTTGCAAAGAGCAAACTTGGGTTCAAGCGAACAGCGGGTTGCTATTNGGTGGTGGTGCAATCTTTGTATTACTAATTTGTATCGGATTATTTTTCATGACGAAGATGGTAGGGATTGGAGCAGCAACTGCTAAAGATGTTGGAAGTCTTGGAGTTTCTCAATACACAGATAACAGCCGCACGAGAGTAACCCAATTGATGAATTCTGGCAATCGAACTTCACTAACCGATTCGTTGAATAAGCATAGCATCAAGATGGATAATTCTGCTATCTCTGATGTTGGAAATAATAGAGGCGGTGACACGGTTAACGCAACAAATTCCAATGTTAATACTGGTTCTGGCGATCAAAGTGGATCGACCAACAAGTAATCAATTGAGGATTTATTTTGTATAAAGCCGTAGTGGTTAAATTGATACGGCTACCAAAGACAAAGTATCGTAAGATATTGGAAAACAGTCCGCAAGCTAACAAAAAATTACCAGTTTATGCCGTGACTTATACCTCCAATATGGATAAGTTGAAACAAGCCAAAAATGGTGATTTCTCTTCATGGCGCGGTAAAATAAAGAAACATGGAAGTGAATTAATCGAAGTTTCCGAAGGATTTGACAAAAAACTCGATTGTTTATTGCATCGGCAAGAGTTAGTAAACAAATACTCTGACCACCCACTGCACTTTTACAACCCCGAAGCATATACTGTTTATGTGGTAAATCTTGACAAGGAGGTATGGGATTACAATGGATTTAAAAAACAAAATAACGGAAAATTACCATCTAACGGCTGTTATCTTTACATTGGACAAACCAGTAAAACGGCAAAGCAGCGCTTCAAAATCCATAAATCAAAGAAGAATGGTAAACCACACCCTGATTCAAGTACAAAAGTTGTACATCCACACGGAGAATCACTGAATCTTGAATTGATGAAAAAATATACTAATGGCAACAAGTATACTGAACTTGACTCATTGTTAATGGAAAGAAAATTAGCAATAGACCTGAGAAAATTAGGTTACGCTACTTATTACAACTAAGTTTAGTATTAGAAATTATCATATTGTAAGATAATTAACGCCTACATGGGGAAGGGTTTTGTCTACCGGCGATATGATTATTGGAACCAATAGAAATAATGAGAAAGTCGTTGAATTACCTTCCTCGATTCTCAATAAACACGTCGCTATGCTTGGTTCTACCGGCTCAGGTAAAACTGTCGCAGCAAAGATACTAATCGAAGAAGCAACTCTTAGTGGGATTCCATCGGTGATTATTGACCCACAAGGCGATTTAGCAAGGTTAGCAATGATGGGCGATAGAAAGATTGTGACTGAAAACGGCGGCGACGCTGAGCGCTCAAGATTTTATGAAGAAAAAGCTGAAGTTAGAATTTGGACACCAACAAGTACCAAAGGTCTGCCAATTTGCTTAGATCCATTTTGTCCGCCAACTGGTGAACAAGACCCCTCGAAACTGGTTAATTCTTGGGACTTGATGGCAGCTGGTTTTACCATCTTAGCAGGACATGATGTAGAAAAGAAAAGTTCTGGTGCTCAGGTAAAGGCGTTTTTGTATCAGTTGCTTACCGAATCCGCGATTCATGGAATGTTGCCGTTTGATTTTGTGACCCTCTCTGAACTTGTTTCAAACCCAATGAAAATGGTCGATGAAGGCGCCGAAGCTGATAGAATAAGCTCAATAGTCGACGGTTACATCAAAGAACCAGTTCGATTGGAACTTGCTAGAAGATTCAATGCTTTAGACTCTGGAGTTAATCAGTTATTGTTTACTATGGGGGTCCCGCTAGACATTGATATCTTGACTCAACCAAGTAAAAAAGGCAAAACTCCAGTGAATATAATATATCTAAATTCACTCAGTTCTGAGGATACCAAAAACTCCTTTTTACAGGAATTTGGGCGTCGATTATATGATTGGACATTGCACCAAAAATCTGAATCTGACGATACTAAATTGCTATTTTTCATTGACGAAGTTGCGCCTTATCTGCCGCCAGAACCTAGACGCCCGCCAGCAAAAGATATCATCAAATTATTATTCAAGCAAGGTCGAAAGTTTGGCCTAAGTTGTGTTTTAGCAACTCAAAACGTGTCTGATGTTGACTACAAAATTCTCGGTCAGGCAAATACAATTTTTATTGGAAGATTCCAAACCAAACAAGACCGAAACAAAGTCAGTGACTTGCTCAAAGTTGGAAAATCAGATTTAAGTTTGGTTGAAGAATTGCCGAACCTAAAGGCTGGTGAATTCCAATTAGTATGCCCGGATGTGGCAGATATTGCCATTCCTGTAAAAACCCGCTGGCTGTATACCGACCATGGCCCTGCATTGAGTGAAAACGAAGTCGAGAAATTAATTGGTAAAGATTTGCGTGACTGGGCTGGTTCGCATACAACGAGTTACTCTCAGCCAAAATTACCTCCGGCAATACCGATGACTCGGCAACAAATTTCCAAAGGTATGGAAGCTCAAGAAACGCCATTTGAATCCCATCTGATGGGTGGACTGATGCTGCTCAAGGATTCCAAAGATCCACTTTCAGTTATGCTCGGTATGACAAACCTGCTGACCGCGATTACGCTGTTAATGAGCACTATTGTTCTGGGGCAGTCGTGGGTTGATGGCAATAATTCAGGATTCATGCCCTTACTTGGAGCAGTAGTTAGCCTAACAGCATGTGTAGCTTTAGTGATAGAAACTTTCCTCGCTGATGATATCATGATGGTTCAAAGGATTCGTAAACGAGCACGTCCAATCCAATACCTGATTTTAGCATGGATTTGGTTCTTATGGTTCGCTAATAGAGCCGACATGATTGAACTGGGGAGCCTAAAAATATTAGTCGATGTATGTCAAACCGTCACTACACTATTTGTTGTGTTAGAATTTGCTCACCGGCTGCAATTAGCCAAAATCAGCCTCCAATTAGATTGGAATCCAATATTTTTGATGAAGGAATCCTTCCACAATCTGAAAATGATGCTTTCAAAATCTGAACTTGCAGTAATGCGTGCGACATCTACACAAGTCATGAGATCTTTGCAGCTGTTGACTGAAGTAACTACCTTCCTGATTCTTGGGGTATTAGTATTCGGGATCTCAGATATATCGCAGGACTCAGTCATATTTACTGAAATTACTATTCGATTATTTACCGTGTATGCATTCCAGATCGCTGCTAGGGCTTTCGTTGATTTGAGAAATAGTTGATAACTCGAGTGGTGATATACATCGATGATTTTGCTAAGAATGAACTTGATGAATTCAATCTCTTGTTGTCTGGTAACGAGGAGTCAATATCTCAAATATTCCACAAAGATAAATCTCAAATTGATGAGTTACAAACAAGTCGTAACAATAGACAATTGTTACTAAAAGAAACCGCAATACTCGATCAATCATTAGCCGGTAAAAGCATAGAGTTAGACTCTACAGTTGCCGTTGACGCTGAATTTATCGTCAACGTTAACAAACAAATTGACGAATTAAGTAAGGAATTATCTCCGAGGATTACCAAGCCTGAGACCTTGAGTAAGAAACTAGCAAAATATAGCTCACTATTTGACAACGATCTCAAAGAAATAGTATCAATTCTGAGTAATTGGTCTAATGGAATCAGAGCTTACGATCAAGTTGACATAGATGATGATGAGATTGATTTAATTGTAAAACATTACGCTGCAATATTAGAGAGCACTCGCTTAGACAAAGAAATCGAGGCAATAGAGGCCGATATCGCGATTCTTGAGGTTGAATTATCATGATTGATCCTGAGGAATTAGTCGACAATCTAAGTCGAAGTATGAAAACTAACAATCTCGAATCGATACAATTGGGTGTTAACAAGTTAAAGACGCTTAGTCCTAAAACCTGGCAAAAATATTGTAGTAGTTCACAACCTCTAATCCAGATATCAGATTCCGTGTTAAATGACGTCAAGATCATTCTAAACATTAACCAAACTTTCAATGATATGGCAAGTGGTAACAAAGAAATCGCTCAGATATATCCACAATTGGAAGAACTAAAAGCAGCATTTACAAAAATAACACAACAAATCTCAAAGGCGAAAATATGGATGGACAATACCGAGACAGACAGATGGTTACAACAATTAATGTTTGCAACCAAGCAAAGTCCTGATGAGCGCAAAGTCCTTGCAGATAAGTTTGCGCGTATTGCGGTAATCAATAGGAAAAAACAGGAAAAAATTGCGCATTTATCAGCTCGAATGAAAGAACTAAGGGCAAAGTCAAGAGAAAATATTGAGCAAAAGTGGCTTCGTAGAGTGCCAGCGCAAAAACAACTCAATGAACAACAACTGAAGGCGACTAGACATAATGAAGGCCGTTTAGTAATCACAGCAGGCCCGGGAAGTGGTAAGACACACGTCTTAGTAGAACGAATGAATAGTTTAATTGAACAAGGCTGTCAACCATCAAGAATACTGATGCTGACGTTCACCGTCAAAGCCACTAATGAAATGGCTAGCAGAGTTGAAAAGCGATTATCAGATGATGTCTTCGGTTTACCAGAGATTACAAATTTTAATGGATTCTGCAAAAAGATGATTGAAGCAGATTACCAAAATTTTGGATTTACTAAATCTCCGTTTCATATCGACCCCAAATTCACCAATTTTTTATTGGATGATTTAACTGAAACTGGAATTGATGACGACCTAATTGATTTGATTCAAACCGATGAGCGAATCAAGAGAATCACTATGCGGTTAGACAATTTACTACATAACAGATGCACAGATGCTGGCTCTTTAATCACATGGTTTGAGGACAAAAAATTGACCCCATTAGAACAAGACGAAGCTGAAACAATTGCTCAAGGAAATAAACCCTCAAAAACGCTAGAAGAATATAGATTGATTCATGCAGGATTAAGATTAGTCAACCCTTTAAGAAATTACATCAGAAATGGTAATGGATTGACATTTGGTGACCAAATCACACTTTTCCACCAAAGATTATCCTCTGACCCGAGTTATCTAGCGATGATTTGCAATAACTATGATCACGTGTTAGTAGATGAGTTTCAGGATAACAACTTAGCACAGGGAGAAATCGTAAAATTATTGTCAAATCACTTAACTTCAACCTGTGTTGTTGGGGATCCAAATCAGGCTATCTTCAGATTTAGAGGAGCCAATGTCAGGAATCTTCAAGACTTTTTGCAAGCCTTTGAAAATACCTCGGATATAACTAAAATCGATCTAGATACATGTTATCGACATTCGCAAAATATCATTGATATCAGTGATGATCTAATCGACAAGAGTAAATCCTCTATTACAAGGGCAAAAGTGAGAACTGGGTGGATTAATGAAGACGAAACAAAGGTGAGTATTCACACGTTTATTGACGAGGCGAGTGAGGCTGTAGAACATGCAAAATGGTTACAGCGGAAACAATTGCTCGGGTATGAATATGACGAAATGGTTATTCTGGCGCGTTCACTAAAGCATGTTGAGATTTTGACAAATCACCTCAAAAATCTTGGCGTACCATATGTTTCTACTTCAAGTGGTACGCTTTTCGAGGATGATTTATCGGTTGAAGCCGGCATGTTATTGCGTGCGTGCACAGACCCTGTCAGAAATGTTCAGGCCGTCCAATATCTCCTAAATTCAGGTTTTATGGGTGTGTTAAAGGAAGACGCCGCAATATTATCCCAACAAAATCGCAGGACACCACAAAAACTGATCGACTCAATAATCAATAGTAAGGGCCTCTTTAGCAATCCTGAGGCTTTGACAAAGTTTCACAATTTCATAAATGAACATTCGATCAAGAATAATGAGAGCCTCAATGAATGGATGTTTAGAGTGCTCAGAAACTCTGGATTTATCGCTGAAATGCTAAATCGCGGGCCAGACAGTCAAATCTCTAAATTAATCTCAATACTAAGCCAAGAGTTGGTCAATGCTGGAAACTTCCTAGTCAACACAGCAAAGTTTGGGGTATACTTGACACAGTTGATGGAAGGTAAAATTGAATTAGAAATACCTCAAATTAGCAAACCAAATCATGTTGTCATATCAACCATACACAGAGCCAAAGGATTGGAGTGGCATATAGTCGTGTTACCTTCGCTTGACAAGCGTAAACTACCAGGCAAACAAATTCAAGAGAGAGCGGAAGACTTGCTCCTGTCTGAATACTATGGCGAAAATACCGATGCTGAAATCGAGGATGAATTAGTGAGGCTATATTATGTTGGAGTCACGAGGGTGATTGATGAGTTATTGCTGAGTCGGCCACTGACTAGAACTGACAAATCTAGTCCAGCAATTTTATTCCTAACAGCAGCCGAGCACTATCCCGTCATAGAGAACAATATCATGCATCATAGTTTATTGGATAATCCGTTAACTCCAGGAGAAACTAATTTGCTGAACATTAGAAAAAATCTGGAACGATCTATTGACAACATCGGAATCGAACGGGAAAGTGAGGATTTGAAATTATCAATAAGAGCACTGCTCACCTATCACCTAGAAAAATTGGCAAAAGATGAGCGCAGTTTATCGAGTGATACTAGAAAATTGATTTCCGATCTTGAGAAAACTGTTGGGAGAATAAAATACAATGAATTTCATAATGAAGAACTTGATACAAAACAGCCCGTGTGGATACCGGATTATTACACCTGGTCTATGTTAAGGTCTTATCGCAACTGTCCAAGAGACTTTGCCTTTACCTATGTTCATAAATTAATCACAAACCAATCTAAAAATCAAACTAGAGGAAATATCGTTCATAGTATAATTGAAGAAATAGGTTGCCTACAAGAACGAATAGATATGAACCAACTTGACGAAATCATCGAACAAAAAATCAATCTCTATCGAAATACGATACCGATGCTATTAGATGAAGAAATTGAAGAAATTTCACTCGCCATCAAGCAATGGTATCAATCACCTCGGTCAATGAATCAAGTGGTAGGGATAGAGAAAAGCCTAGAATTCACCTACGCAGGCAGGAAATTTCTTGGTAAGGTTGACCGGATAGAAATAGATGGCGATGGCAAGTTAAGAATGATCGACTTTAAAACCGGAAAACCCAATAACGCTCCGGGAACTTCAGGGCATGAACAATTACTGCTTTACTCCCATGGTTGGAAAGAAAACTTTGGCTCTATGCCTGATGTTATTTCATATGATTTCGTCATGCATGATGCGGTTATCGATCGTGATGTCAACCAAATAGCACTACAGAAGGGACTTGCAAGACTAATTCCCCTCATCGAAGGTATTGAGCGAAATGACTTCTCTGTTAGGCCCGGTAAAGACAGTTGCAAGTTTTGCAATAACGCAATACTATGTAACATCAAATCTTAAGCGGGAGCACACAATTCAACATTCGTCACTTTTCCTCAATTGGTGGAACGACTTTGTTTTCACCCTCGATCTTTGCTAGTGCATCATCCAGTTCAACTCTGAGTCTTTCCAATCTGATACCTTGATGCGGTCCGAGCATTCTAAGCATGAGTGAGTATTCCCATTGTAGTGCAATTTGTGCGATTTCATCTCTGGTCTCTGCACCTTTTAGTTTCTCTTCATACCTATCACATCGGCCATTTCTAGTGGCAAAACCGAAGGCGATCCAGACAAAGAGCGGCACACCGAAAAGGATGCCCATTAAGTCCCATGCACCTAGAGAGATTTCAGTATCGGGTATGATGATTTCAAATCCTTCTACTGGTTTTACACTTGACGAGTATGGGTCTGAGCCTTGTCTTAATTCATCGATATCAGTCCAGCCATCGTTATCATCATCGACGTCTGCGTTGTCACCTTCACCATCGCCATCTGCATCGCTAGATTCACGGTAATCTTCAGGGAATGCATCTAGTTCGTCTGGCACTCCATCGTTGTCTAGGTCACCTGGGCTTGCTATGTTAGGCAGTATGTCGACATTGTCAAGATAGCCATCATTATCACCATCAAACAAAGATGGGTCGGCATCTGTTCCAGATTGATTATCGCCCAGTCCATCACCATCAGCATCAGCATATTGGGTTGGATTGTCTGGGAATAAGTCAGGATTTCTACCATTTTGATTGTCACCATATCCATCATTATCTGCATCTTCCCACTGTGTCGCATCGGTGATAAACGCGTCTGCATTGTTACCGTCAGGATTGTCACCATACCCGTCACCATCTAGGTCAGAATACTGTGTGCCATCTTGTGGGAATGCGTCTGGATTTGCACCCAGTGCATTATCACCATACCCGTCACCATCGGAATCTAGGTATTGACTTGGGTCAAAGACAAAGTGGTCGGAATTATCGCCATACCCATCACCATCAGAATCAGCCCATTCTGCACTATCTTGTGGGAATGCATCTGCTTGGTTACCGTTAGCATTGTCACCATAACCGTCACCATCGCTATCAGTAGTTTGAGTTACATCATTGGGGAACGCATCATCTTCGTCAGCTACTCCGTCACTATCTGAATCAGCCCATCTGGTTGGGTCGTCAGGGAATGCGTCTGGGTTGGAACCTGATTGATTGTCACCATATCCATCACCATCGCTATCAGTAGTTTGGGTCGGATCGAATGAGAACAGGTCGTAATTGTCGCCATAACCGTCATTGTCAGAATCCTCCCATTCGGTAGAATCGTCAGGGTATTCATCAGGATTGTTACCGTTTGGATTGTCACCATACCCGTCACCATCTCGATCAGAATCTTGAGTTGGGTCGTTCGGGAAGGCATCATCTTCGTCGGCTACTCCGTCTTCATCACTATCTCGCCATCTGGTTGGATCGTTAGGGAAGTGGTCTCCTTGAGAACCATACTTATTGTCGCCGTGCCCATCGCCATCGGTATCATTCCACTGTGTTCCATCAACTGGGAATGCGTCACTATTGTCACCATACCCATCACCATCACCATCTCGCCATTCGTTAGGGTCGTTCGGGAAGGCGTCTGGATTGGACCCGTTTGGATTGTCACCGTACCCGTCACCATCACTATCGACACCTTGGCTTGGGTCGTTTTCGAAATCATCATCTTCGTCAGCTACTCCATCACCATCACTATCTCGCCATCTGGTTGGGTCATCAGGGAAAGCATCTGCGTTGGTACCATTTGGATTGTCACCAAAACCGTCACCGTCTCTGTCTTCCCACTGACTGCCATCGAACGGGAAGGCATCTGAATTGTCACCATAACCGTCTTGGTCAGGGTCACTCCATTCTGTTCCATCACCAGGGAAGGCATCTGGTCTAGTTCCGTTTGGATTGTCTCCATATCCGTCACCATCAGCATCTTCCCACTGAGTTGGGTCTAGCGGGAACGCATCATCGCCTTCTTGGTCTGAGTAAGAATCTCCATCGCTATCGCTCCATCTTAGGTTATCGTTTGGATACAAATCACCGTTACTACCTGTTGGATTGTCACCATATCCGTCACCATCGGTATCGTTCCACTGTGTTCCGTCATTAGGAGCCCAATCACCATTGTTGCCATAACCATCGCCATCGTTGTCATACCATTCATTAGGATCGTTAGGGAACAAGTCTGCTCGACTTCCGTTAGGGTTGTCACCATAACCGTCTCCATCAGTATCGTTCCACTGACTAGCATCGTTTTGGAACGCATCATCCCCTTCTTGATTTGAATAGCCATCACCATCGCTATCGCTCCATCTTAGTGGGTCATTAGGATACAAGTCTCCGTTAATTCCGTTGGCATTATCACCATATCCGTCACCATCAGTATCATTGGTTTGTGTTCCGTCATTAGGGAATACGTCTCCATTGTTACCTACTCCATCACCGTCGCTATCACGCCATTCGTTAGGGTCGTTAGGGAATGCGTCTGGATTGTTGCCGTTTGGATTATCACCAAATCCATCACCATCAGTATCATTCCACTGACTGCCATCATTAGCATATGAATCATCTAAGTCAGCTATTCCATCACCGTCAGAATCACAGCATCTTAGAGGATCATTTGGATACAAGTCTCCGTTGATTCCGTTGGCATTGTCACCATATCCGTCACCATCAGTATCGGTATTTTGAGTTGGGTCGGTTGGGAATTCGTCGCTGTTATCACCAACTCCGTCACCATCAGTATCACGCCATTCTGTTGGGTCGTTAGGGAATGAGTCTGGGTTGTTGCCGTTTAGATTATCACCATACCCATCACCATCAGTATCGTTCCACTGGCTACCATCATTACCAAACGCATCGTCACCTTGTTGGTCAGAATAGCCATCGCCATCAGAATCACTCCATCGTAATGGATCATTAGGGAATGCGTCACCATCTAGACCTGTAGCAGAATCACCATATCCGTCCCCATCAGTATCCGTATTTTGGGTTGGATTGTTAGGAAATGCATCTGCATTATTACCTACTCCATCGCCATCCGTATCGAACCATTCAGTTGGGTCACTAGGGAATTGGTCACCAGAATTGCCGTTTGGATTATCCCCATACCCATCACCATCACTATCTGCAGTTTGGCTTGGGTCGTATGGATACTGGTCAGCATTATCGCCCACTCCATCCATATCAGTATCTAGCCATTCAGTTGAATCGTTAGGGAAGGCATCTGGACTGTTACCGTTCGGATTATCCCCATACCCATCACCATCGGTATCATTCCACTGAGTTGGGTCATATGGGAAATCATCTTCATTTTCGTCATAACCATCTGAATCGCTATCTTGCCATCGAGTTGGGTCGTTAGGGAATTGGTCTCCCTGGGTACCAAATGGATTATCGCCATACCCATCACCATCAGCATCTTCCCATTGAGTCCCATCACTTGGGAAAGCATCTGACTGAGTAGCTCCTGCTGATTGATTGTTACCATATCCGTCACCATCTGAATCCAGATACTGGGTTGGGTTATTGGGGAATGCATCCCCAATATTGGAATATCCATCACCGTCATTGTCCAAACAACCTAATCGGTCAATGGTTGAATTACCAAATACTTGCGGACAATCGTCACCACCGTTACCATTGGAATTATCTCCATATCCGTCACCATCACTATCACTACCTTGAGAAGCACCGTATGGGTATTGATCAGCGTTGTCCCCAATACCATCTTGGTCAGTATCTTTCCATTCAGCGGAATCCTGCGGGAATGGATCTGTCATGTTAGCTCGGCCATCTCCATCATCGTCTGGACAGCCTAATTCGTTGGTATAAGTTGAGTTGCCAAACAATCTTGGACACATGTCTTCAAAGTCCTCATATCCGTCATTATCGTCATCAAAGTCTTCAGTAGGGTCATAACATCCATCGCCATCGTAATCGGTTTGGTCTGAAGGTGTCCAATATGTTACTCCATTTGGACAATTATCTACAGTATCTAAGACAGTGTCGCCATCATCATCTAAGTCCTCATCAATGTCTCTGCAGCCATCTTGATCTCTATCATTGGCCGTAGTAGAGGTAAACTGCAAACCAAATTGACATCCATCGATTACAT
>PBGS01000037.1 GCA_002720115.1 Methanobacteriota archaeon | reverse complement strand
CTCTATTTCCAAGCCACCGACGGAACCAACGGATACGAATTGTTCACAAACCTAGGTGTTTACACAGAAGTAACATACAGTTGAAGATCATCGAAGAAATCTACTGATTCATCCAGATGATATGAGATTAGACTCATAAAAGTGAATAAGTGGTTTGCTTATGTTTCCAAGGGGTTTTGCTAAACACCATTATGCACAATTAGCCTGTTGACAAGGGCTTTCTGTGGGCCCTTCACAACGCAACCCATCGATTAAGGTTTGATAGCTCTGGCAATAACGATTCTTTGGACTTCTTGAGTCCCTTCGTATATCTGCGTGATTTTAGCATCTCGGAAGAATCTCTCAACAGGGAATTCCTTGGTGTATCCATATCCGCCAAGAACTTGAATTGCACGCTCAGACACCCACATTGCAGTGTCTCCTGCGTATAACTTTGCCATACTAGCTTCCTTTGTATGACGTGTTCCACCATTCTCATAATGTTCNTCTTTNGCCCAAGATGCCTTGTATACCAGGAGTCTGGCTGCNTCAATTCTAGTGGCCATGTCTGCCAAGTAGGAGGTTATCATTTGGTGGTGTGCGATAGGCTTGCCGAAGGCTTCTCTTTCGTGAGCATATTTTAGGGCTGATTCATAAGCGCCTTGAGCGATGCCTAGACCTTGTGCTGCGATTCCTATTCGGGAGTTATCCAAAGCATTCATTGCTATTGCGAACCCTTTACCGGACCCTTTCAACACATTCTCGACAGGTACCTTGCAGTTTTCTAGAACTAATGTGCAGGTATCGGATGATCTAATTCCCAATTTATCCTCTTTCTTGCCTACACTAAATCCTTCAAAT
This sequence comes from Methanobacteriota archaeon, assembly GCA_002720115.1. Lineage (GTDB taxonomy): Archaea > Thermoplasmatota > Poseidoniia > Poseidoniales > Poseidoniaceae > MGIIa-K1. Next base: position 24,964 of record PBGS01000037.1, on the reverse strand, counting down.
GATTGTTCCACAATGAATGCTGTTGTTCCGCCATGTCTTTTCGTTCCGTAATCAGGATGGTCAACATCTTTGGCAAATAGAACATAAATTTCGGCTTGGGCTCCGTTTGTTACCCACATCTTTTCGCCATTCAAAACGTAGTGAGTACCATCTTCAGATAATTTGGCTTTACAAACCATTGCAGCAGCATCGGTTCCAGCTCCTGCTTCAGAAAGTGAGTAAGCGCCTACTTCNCCTGCTGCTAGTCTAGTTAGGTACTTTTGTTTCTGTTCCTCATTACCATGTAGAGCGATNGTTTTAGCACATAAACCGACATGGACACAGAACATCACGGCGAATGAAGGATCCACTCTGGCAAGTTCTTCAATAATTATTGATTCTGAGATATCATCGACCGGATTTCCCCCGTATTCCTCGGGTATTGTAATTCCTTGAAGTCCATATTCAATGAACTGTTTCCATTCCTCTGAAGGAGGTATCTGATTTGCATCTCTGTGCTCTATTGTTGGTGGTAAAACAGACTCTGCAAAGTCTCTGACCATCTCACGAATCATTTGCTGTTCATCTGTCTCCTCGAAGCGCATGTTACACTCCAAATGGTTAGAGCATTTTAGGGATGCGCCTCGGCAATTCACTTTTCCAGTGCGTTCATATATTACCGGTCTTACGGCGCCTTGAGGTTGAGACCATGGATGAAGAGGTCATGGAATTCGGCATTGCACACAGCCGCAAGTACTCTAGGGACCACCTTTGGTACCAAGAAAAGGATGACCGCTTGGTAATTGGCATATCCGATTATCTTGCTGCAGATATAGGAGAAGTACTCCGAGTTATCCTCCCGCACGCTGAGACAGAAGTCGATGAAGAGCAGAATTTGTTCTCAATTTGGACAGCAGAAGAAAAGTTGACATTCCCAAGTCCTTTTGCTGGAGAAATTGCAGAGGTAAACGGAGAAGTAGANATTAANCCAGAGTTGGTGAACGATTCGCCATACGATTTGGGATGGATTATCATTTTGAATCCACATGATGTGGATATGGAAAATTTGTTGGAACCTGACGAATATGTCGATTTCCTTGCTGAAGGTTAATTCCTGATGTTGGAGTTGATTTTGTTTGGACCTAAATAAGCACGAATTCCAACTAGATGACCTAGTTGAAAGGATAAAGGCAAATGACCTGAAATTGGTTGCTTTACAGGTCCCGGAGGGCCTGAAGATGCAAGCGCTTGAGATGATGGACGAAATAGAAACCGAAACTTCGGCTAGAGTCGTTCTTTCTGCAGACCCTTGTTATGGTGCATGTGACTTAGTACACGACAAAATGCAAAACATAGGAGTAGAATTAGTTGCTCATATGGGCCACTCTCAAATGAATATAGATTCAGGTATGCCGACGGAGTTCATACCTGTAACATATCACGGCAGCCCGGAAATTGCTCCCGTCTTGCCATACCTACACGCCCACAGAGAAATCGCAAGAAGTAGATTAAACGATTCATCAGGTCCAGTTTTATCAGAATTAGAGGCNCTAGACAGATTTGAAGACATGGTTGGTAGAGTTGCGCCGNTCACAGATACCAAGCTTGGCTTGGTAGGAAGTATCCAGCATTTACACCTGCTACCGACTTTCAAAAAACACTTCGAGGATGCTGGTTTTGACGTTACCATCCCAGTTGGAGGAGCGAGACTCACCCTTCCTGGTCAGGTTCTCGGTTGCAATTATTCTGGTGACGATCCCACCGTGGGACACTACGTTTTCCTAGGAAGTGGAGACTTCCATCCGATTGGGCTTGTGTTGCATACTGGAAAGCCCCTAGCAATGCTAGACCCGTATTCCGGTGATGCAAAAGAGATGGGAAGGGAGAGAATTGAGAGGATACTCAGACAGCGCTCTGGCCTAATTATGTCATCCATGGACAAAGAAAAGTTTGGCATATTGATAGGAGCAAAACCCGGACAAATGAGAAGAAATCTTGCATTGCGAATGAAAAGAAAACTAGAGAAGCATGGTAAGAAGGGTTTCTTGCTTGCAATGGAACACATAGGTCCTGAATTGATTGACTTTTATCCNGTTGATGTATTTGTCAACACAGCCTGTCCTAGAATTGCAATAGATGACGCTGTAAAATATGCAAAACCGATGATTACACCNTATGAACTTCAAGTTGTTTTAGGTGAAAAGAAATGGGAAAACGGTTACAAGTTTGACCAAATTCACTGATTGTTTTCAATTCTGAAAAAAAGTACCTAAATCCTGATCTGGAACTTTTCGAAACGTAATTTTGGTTAACTGAAGCAAGCCAATAGAATCTTTTGAGTTGAAAGTTCAATAACCATAGACGATAACCATTAGCAATCATGAGTTCATATCTAGACCGCATTGGAGCAGGCCTCATTCTAAACAAACCAGAGGTTTTTGGCTTCGATTTCGTACCAGAAACACTTGTCGGACGAGAAGATTTGCAAGGAGAGCTAGCTGCTATCCTAGGCAGCATTGCACATCCCGAAGGAACTGGAAGAGTCGTAATTACAGGACCCGTTGGTTCTGGAAAGACTGTATTGGCAAAACGATTTTGCAAGGATATAATTCGACATTTGAGTGATAGGAGAAATATCAAACAAGTTCATGTCAATTGCAGAAACGCAGCAACTCCCTCACGAGTTATGCAGAAAATTGTCCAAGATTTGGATCCAGGCCACCCTGACAGAGGTTTGGGGGTCGGCGAATTACTGACAAGTCTAAGAAGGATGCTTCAAAGTAGTAATAGCCATCTTATTGTGGTACTNGATGAGGTTGACCACNTACTACGCAGGTCTGGAGATGACATTATCTACAAACTGATGCGTATAGATGAAGACAGNGATGGAGTCGGTACACTTTCTACAATAATGATTAGTCAGGAACAAATTCTAGATCTTCTAGAGAATGCAGTTCTATCACGTGTTGGTAGGTCCAATCATGTAAGAGTCCCAGCATATGATGAAAAGGGATTGTTGCGTATAGTTCAACAAAGAATGGATTTAGGGCTGGTTACTGGTACATGNTCTGATGAAATTTTGGGGCTGATTTCCCAAGCTGCTGCACCATCAGGTGATGCAAGGCAAGCAATTGAGTTGCTGGAGGGTGCAGCGAAGCGTGCAGAGGCAGCAGGTCGTTCGATGATAGAGCCCAAGGACGTTCAGCGAACCGTAGTCACAATGCCAACCAACGTTGATTCAATGAACCTTGAAAGTCTGCCGCCACATGCAATGATGATTTTGCTGGGATTGTGTAGACGATTGAAAAAAGAAGAAAGAGTTACCAGCGGGGAAGCAGAGAAATTGTACCATGTGGTCTGCGAAGAGTACAATCAGTCTCCGAAAGGTCACACAACTTTGTGGAAGCATCTGAAACGTCTGGCTCAAGAAGATATAGTGGTAACAAAAACAGACAAATCCGAAGTCGGAAGAGGAAGAACCCAGCACATATCGATGCCACACATGCTTCCCAGTGATGTGGAAAGGCGTCTCGAGACATTGATTCCTAGTCGACTACGTCGCTGATATCGAATTTTTACCACACAAAGGGGCTAAATACCCGTCTCATGTCGGCAGGGTGCTCAAGAGTTGATATCATGGCAGACACTACTTTCGTCGCAGTGGTCAATGACACAAATCCAGACAATGGAGGACGCTCCTACAATCTAGCCGTCAGTGGCAATAATCTTCCCCAGTTCTTGGGTAAGAAAATCGGGGACGTCGTGGACGGAATCTTCGTAGGAGAGGGCGATAAAACCCTTGCAGGATATAAGTTAGAAATCACCGGCGGTTCAGATAAAACCGGCACGCCAATGAGGTCAGACCTTAACGGAGGNACTCGTCAATCTGTTTTGGTAACGGCCTCCACTGGTTTCAAGGGTCACAATTTAGTCCACAAAACCAAAGGNGGAGAAAAAAAGAGATTCCGCTACAAACCTGACGGAATGCGCAAACGCAGAAATTTCCGTGGTAATACAATTACACAAGACACTCGACAGATTAATCTCAAAGTTGTAGAGGCTGCAAACAAGAGCCTGGAAGACATCCTCGGTGGAGAAGAGGAGAGCAGTGAGTGAAGCCGCGAGGCTGATCTTGGGTAATTGGAGGACGGGAAGCATGGCACGCAAGCTTCCTGCCCAACCAGAAGTGAATATTGGCCTAGTAGGCCACGTAGACCACGGCAAAACCACACTAACTAAGGCCCTATCAGGGATTTGGACAGACACTCATTCAGAAGANAGAAAAAGAGGAATTTCAATCAAGCTTGGTTATGCTGACACTGCATTTTATCAAACTAAAGACGGGACATACTACGCAACAGGTAAAAGGCCCGGAGGTGGAAACGACGATGTTACAGAATTGCAAAGGGTCGTCTCTTTTGTGGATGCACCTGGCCACGAGACGTTAATGGCAATCATGATAACTGGGGCCAGCATTATGGACGGAGCAATGCTGATGATTGCTGCGAACGAGGCATGTCCCCAACCACAAACTAGAGAGCATTTAATGGCCTTAGAGATAGCAGGTATCGAAAATATAGTTGTAGTCCAGAATAAAATCGATTTAGTCACAAGAGAAAGAGCGCTAGAATCATACAAAGAAATAAAGGAATTCCTGAAAGGTACAATTGCTGAGAATTCACCGATTATACCTGTTTCTGCACACCACGACGTGAATCTCGACATTTTAATTCAAGCAATAGAAGCTTCAATTCCAACACCGGACCGCACCAGTGATAAAAGAGCAATAATGCATGTAGCACGCTCTTTTGACATCAACAAGCCTGGAGCACGTCCCAGCAAATTAAGGGGCGGTGTAATCGGAGGAAGCATTGTTGAGGGAGAATTCAACATCAATGACGAAATTCTCATTGGTCCTGGAAGAAAGGTCGAAAAAGGAAACAAGGTACATTACGAGCCGATAAAGTCGAGAGTCGTTAGTATGCAAGGTGGTGGTCTGAACCTAGACAATATGCATGCAGGAGGTCTGTGCGGGATGGCAACACCTCTAGACCCTGCAATTACAACCTCCGATAATTTATCTGGACAAGTAGTAGCAAAGGTTGGTGATTTGCCAGAAGTGAGAGATACGGTTAACATTTCTGTCTATCTAATGGATAAAATGGTCGCTGGTGAAGGCGAAGAAGCAACACCAATAATGCCCTTAAGATCTAATGAGATGCTAATGGTTAACGTGGCAACTGCAACCAGCGTAGGTGTAGTTTCTAACGTTAAGAAGGGAAATGCTACATTATCTCTTAGGCTACCAATCTGTGCAGATAGCGGACAAAGAATATCTCTCTCAAGACGTGTAGGTTCACGCTGGAGATTAATCGGTCACGGAACTATCGAGTGATTGGGATGAAGCGAATCCTTGTGGATGCATGTGGATGGGTTGCGGTTGTTGAAGCAGGAATCAACATTGACCTCGCTCTAATGAACTGTTGTGGATTCAAAGAATTAGCAATTGTGCCAAATGTGATTTTAGAACTAGAATCTTTGAATAATCCCAAACTGATGATTTCAATGCTGGAGGCAAAAGCAGAGATGCTAGAAGTTCCAATCGACTCCGGAAACCACACAGATGACCAATTATACTCAATTGCCCAAGAGAAAAAATGGCCTATTCTTACTGTTGATACGGAACTCAAGAGGAGACTATCTAAATCTAATTTATCTTGGGTTGAGGTTAGTGGGCGCTCTCATTTGAGGTTAGTTTAACGACTAATGCCGGTGATTAATTCATATACTCTGATGAGAACATGCAATCTATGCCCGAAAAGAATAACATGTCCCTCAAGTTTGTTGAAAGTTCAATCCCTGCTGAGTCTGTTGAGATTGTGGAATTGTTAGTTTCACTTGGCGCTGACCACAATACTGCAAAGACACTGATTTGCCTACATACGCATGGGCCGTCAAAATCTATTGATTTACAGAAAAATTGTAATCTAAGACAGCCAGATGTGTCGATAGCGATTAACAGACTTAGGGATTTGAATGTAGTAAGAGTAGTTCCAACAAATAGTACAGGAAGGGGCAGACCTTCTCATATCTACGAATTATCAGTACCACTGGAAGAAGCCCTAATTCCATTTAGAACTGAGGCCTCCGAGCGATTGGCATACATACAGAGTCAGCTATCTAGGTTGGGTGAGTTAGCAAAATTTGCTTCAAATTAAGGTAGAGTGAATAGATTATCATCGCCATGCCCGTCAAGGAGCCTAAGTTTTACAGCTGCATCAATCCAAGCATGAGCGTAATTAATTGCACCAAAGGCGCGCACATAGTCTCCATTATTCATAAAATGTCTAGCGTCGCTAGCATAGTCATCAGCCATTCTTAACAAAATCTGCAATTTGTTGAATTCAATGCTACCTTTTTCAGGTATTGGTGTTGCTTTTTCCCTTGCTTTTTTTGTCAACGTAAGATAGTGATTCAATCTTTCTTCAGTAATTGTAGTATTCAAAATTTAATCACCTCGTTGTCGAGCCAGCAGTCGGTTTACGTCCGATGTTCTCCCAAGTGATTCATAGAGATCTATTGCTAGTGAGATTCGACCCTCATCCTCTGCATCACAAGCCCTTTTGAAAATGCGCCTTCTCTCTTCCCAATCACTTGCAACTTGTGCTTCAGCAACCATCTTCTGCATCTCAACTCTCCTGAGCTGGATTAAATCCTCAGATTTCCACATTCGCACAAGTCCATCTCTCTTCACTGTGGCCATTGTATCTGCAGCCAATCCTACCAAAAAATCCCCAAAGTCGGCATTCGCTGACTTGATAGACACATCCTCTGTCATACAGTAAATTCCTCCTTCGATTGAAAGAACCCACCAACCATCTCCTGCACGATGAGATGCCAGTGGTTCTAGAGATCGAGTATCGATTGTGGCTAAGTTGTCCCAGCCATAGGGATGAGGAGTACCCTCCCATAGCATCCCATCTGCAGATTGAAGCAGTAATTTGCCACCAGACATTCTACTAACCCAAGACCAAACTCTGTCCTCAAGCAGGCGTTGAGAATTTTCGTTAGCCAGCCTAGCGCATCTTAATTTCCCATCTTCATCTTGGAGCATTAGATGCTCCCTATCAAACCAACCGATTAGTCGCCTTACCCCTCCGACATCTAATCTTTTGAGACCACGTCCTTCTTGGTTGAAAATATGAATTTGACCTTTGCGACAAGACAAGACCCAGCCACCACCCGGCCTTGGTAGGATATCACTGAAACCACCGGTTGTAGATCTTCCTTCGCCGATTTGGCCGCCATCACTTACTCTTAGCAAATGGAATCCGTGACCACAGAGTGCACCTATCTTTCCTGATGCATGGGCTGCGGAATGTACTCTAAACGGAAGCGACCTTCGCCAGCGTTGATTGGTTTCTTCATCAAGGAGTATTAGTTCAAGTCCGCATGAAATTAGAATATCGTTGCCCACACTACAGGCGGTTGAGATTAGGTCTGGTGCTTGATATGACCTAGAAATTGACCAACTCATATACTCGCCTCCATCATTCCCCAAGCAACCAATTGCGCCTTAGCATCATTGGTTAGCTTGAACATTCGCGACTTGCCTTTTTGTTGCACGGATAGTATTCCTGCTCTATAGAGCCGATTACACATCTGTGACATCCTAGGTCTACCGACGTTTAGTCTATCTTGCAATCTTGAGTCGGAGGGAGAAAATTCTCTATTTGATGATACCTCAACCAAAACAGCTTCACTTTTGGACAAGCTTCGGAGTGTGTACACGTCAAGGGCGTTGCTTTCTCTTTGGCCGATTACTGGTCTGCGCATTGCTGCTAGCAATTCTGCAAGGCTCAACCCCTCCGGCACATTTAATGCATCTAATAATTGATTTAGAAGACTTTCAACTCCATTACCTTCATTTGACTCATTTTGTGCAATACCAATATTACTTTCATACTCTTCATTCGACTCTTCTTGGTAATCATCATTGTTTTCATTTATTTCTTCTTGAATTAGCAACGCTTTCGGTTCATCAGAAATCCATAGTTTATTTGCATCGACTCCCTCAGGTTCTTTTGCTTTAGAGGTAACCTTATTTTTATCAAAACGTGGTGATACATGCTTGTTCACACGGTTTCTTGCTGCTAATGCGCTGAAAGGACCATTAAGCGGTAATGAAGGTGATTCAGATGCATCCATGTAGACCACTTCTGGCTCTTCTTCCAGTTTGTCTAAATCCAAATCAAATAGATCTTCGTCAGATTCAATCTCTTCAACAGTTGTAGAATCTAAATCGGTGATTAGTCCTTCAATTGGTGTTGTTTCCATTTGTGACTCTTCAACGGGAAGGTCATATTTCACCTCTCTAGGATTTGCTCTTTCGAAATCGACAATATCTCGCATTAGCCGCATAACTTTTGAAGGGGAGCCAGAGGTTTTTNCCATTACATATTCTAGAGCACTNTCAGGCATTTTCCAAGACAAATTTGAAGCAGTTGCTATTCTTGACTCACACAATTNACTTACTTCATTNGAATCTAGTGAANNTATAACATCAGCATGATCGAAACGATTTACNAGGTTATTTGGCCATTGAGCCCTTTGTTCNGTNGATAGTACTACCACAACAAGAGCATTTAGGCGCTCCAGTGCAGCAACTAGTGTTGAAAGGACTTCGGCTAACTTCTTGCCGTCAACATTGGAGTAATCCAGAGAGATAAGTGGTAGAGGGCCTTCGATTTTCTCTGTTTCTGATACTAATCTAGATACCATTTCAGGCGTGCTTGATGGTACTTCAAAACCTACAAATGACACGAATATCTCGTGTAATATTTTCTGTGCATGTTCTGTGGAAGGAAACATATCTAAGTGGACGCTTCTAGATGTTTCCTCAGAAACACACCGCATCAATGAGGAACGGCCTGACCCATTTTCGCCAATCAGAAGTATCATCCTAGCATTTCGAGCTTTGATGAAACGAGTCCATCTAGCACTAATTTCACCACGGCCTACGAGAAGGTCGGACCTACCTTTCTCAAGCGGTCGCGCTTGGAATGGATTATTTCTAAGCCCAGGTATCCCCAAAACTGGGTAATCATCAGACATGATAGTACTGGTAATTTCCGGGTATATGATGTTTCACCATCATGAGCCCTTCAAGGCGTACGTTAGTACGCGTTAAAAAAAATACGAGATAGTGATTTTTCCACGTATTAACGGAGTGTTAACGTATAGTTAACGCGTTAATTTATGCGTTAATAGCCGGTTCATTCATCAAGTAAATACTACTGGCGCAAATAGGAGACCACTGGTATGCCAGTAGAGGATAGCAGACTTTCAGGGTTCTACAAACTTTCAGTAACCGAAAGGCGAAATCATATTGCAAAACTTGCAAATCTCTCCCCTGAAGATGTTGCAGCCTTAGCCAGCCATGGTGAGTTAGGCGAAGTCGCTGCAGATAGAATGATAGAGAATGTAATTGGGACTATGTCTCTACCTGTAGGAGTTGCAACCAATTTTGTAATTGATGGTAAACCGTATCTCATACCATTCTGCGTTGAAGAATCAAGTATAGTCGCAGCAGCTAGCAATATGGCGAAGAGGTGCCTTGTCAACGGGGGTTTTCGGACCAATAACGACGAACCTCTAATGATTGCTCAAATCCAAATTTTAGAGACAAATAATATTGAAGATGCTAAGGAGGCTGTTTTAACAGCCAAATATGAATTAATGGCGATGTGTAATTCACTACCATCGACAATGATCAAACTAGGTGGTGGTTGTAAAGATATAGTTGCTCGAATAATCGATACTGTTTCAGGACCTATGTTGATTGTCCACCTAATTGTTGATACCAGAGATGCAATGGGTGCTAATGCTGTTAACACTATGGCTGAATTAGTTACCGATAAAATTGAAGAAATTACTAATGGGCGCGTTCATTTGAGAATCTTATCAAACCTTGCTACTTACAGGCTAGCAAAGGTTGAGGCTACATTTAGCCCCGAGGAGTTGTCTAACAACGGTAGCCGAGAAGAGGGCATGAATATAATTTCAGGAATACTAGAAGCGCACCACTTTGCGATGGCAGACCCTTACCGAGCAACCACACATAACAAGGGAATTATGAATGCAATAAGCGCAATTGCTCTCGCTTGTGGACAAGATTGGAGAGCGATAGAGGCTGGATGTCATGCTTGGGCGGCTGTAGAAACAGGAAAGTATAGTTCAATGACAAGGTGGCGTAAAGACGAGCAGGGAAATCTTGTAGGAAGCATTGAGACACCAATGGCTGTTGGCATTGTTGGAGGAGCGTCGAAGGTTCACCCTGCGGCTAGAGCCAATTTAGCAATTATTGGTGTTGAATCTGCACAGGAACTGGCAGGCATAATGGCTGCCGCAGGAATCGCTCAAAACCTAGGAGCAATGAGAGCATTGGCCACAAATGGAATTCAAGCAGGCCACATGAAATTGCATGCTAGAAATATGGCAGTAAGCGCGGGAGCGCTAGGAGATGAGGTAGAAATAGTCGCAAACATCGTCAATTCACAAAATGGCCCTGTGACACAGCAACTCGTCAAAGACACACTTGAAGAGATTAGGAGATCCTGATTACTCTTCTTCACCAATACTTAGTGTGGTTTGTACCCCACCTTTTTCATCCATTTCATCTCTGAGAGCAAGTGTTCCTTCCATACCATCAAGCATGCCTGAGGAAGTTACCATTTCTCTAAACCAGGCTTTGACCTTTTTTCTGTCAGTATGAGGACAGCCAAAAACCTCTGAAAATCTACGAGTTGTAGTAAGCCTGCGTGTATTACCGTCGCGCCTTCTAGCGATTAATCCAGATTGCGCGAGTTCTCTTATGTGATCATACGCTCTTTGTCCAAGAAGCTCTACCAATCGAGATTGAGGCATTGGTTGATGATAAGCGATTAATGCGGCTGCCTTCAATAGTTTAGGCGGTAATTCTGATTTGGTCTCTTTTGGAAGATGGTCCGCAATACCAGGCTTAACCTCCATAGCCCATTTACCTCCAATTTCTACAATTTGTAAACTTCCGCCCCTTCTCCGTTTCATAGTAGATTGGAGGTTTTTGATAGATTCCTGAATTTCTTCTTCTTCGTATCCTAGATTTTCTGATAACTCAGGAACTCCTAAAGAGCGCCCAGCACTAAATAAGGTTGCTTCTAACAGTGTTTCCAAAGGTAATTCTGACATGTANACAACTCCTTACTCGACTAACCAATCCAANGGATTCTCTGATTCAGAAAGTGAACTAATCTCTTCCATTTCCTGGAGTCTTTTNCTTTCCTGTTCTTCTTCCAATGCTTTTCTAGCCCTTTCTTCTAATCGCGCTGCATGTCGCATTGATTCTGTTTCACCACTTTGCATTGATTCATAGTCATCGGCAATCAATTTCTCTGCTAGGTTTGAGGCTTCTTCGAAGGATTCTGCGTTTGGCCAACGGTCTTCCAACATTATTGGGTCGTCCGGTCCATCCTGACTAATCCAAGCGTAACCTCTGTGGGTCAGGAAAAGTCCTGAAACAAATGAGGTAATCTTAGATTCANTTTCATAACCTTCAGGGATTTCACCAAAGGTTGCGATTAGAATATTCTGTAATTCAATTGTCACTTCTGACACCAGAACTTTTGAAACACCTTCACGAGATGTTACTTTCCTCATTGCAGCCCANCANCTTCGAATGTCACCCTCCATGTCTTCATTGTGCATACGTGACCCAACATTGTCAAGCATATTCTTTAATTCTTCAGCATGCGCTTTTCTAAATTCTTCTTTGGTTTTCAGAATCTCTGCTTCATCACAGGCATCTTTCAGAGCAGAAAGTAANTCGCCAAGCGTCGATGGCCGGCCCTCTTCCCTCCTGACTCTTTCCCCAAAAAGACCAGGAAGGTGCACGTCAGCATTACCTTCCAGAATTGTTGTGGTAAAAATGAATTCTTCGTCATCATACTCAGACTCCCATCCAAAGTCGTAGAAATCTTCTTCCTCCTCTGTATCCAATGCTATCACTCTATCAAATAGCGTAGATGCTTGTTCGGTAAGGACTTCCCATGACATGCGAATAAGTCGTCCACATGCTGGCAAATCCAAACCTGATGCTTCTTGCTTTACTCTTTTTGTAAATAATTTAAGAAAAGCAGATAGGTCAATATTCCAAGGGTCCATACCTTCATCTTTAACTAAAGACAACACTAATGCTACCGANCTGTCAAAAGGGTCTGTCAATATCTGATGCTCTGCGCTGTCTTCCTGTGCAATTCTCATTATTCGATCAGCATAGAGCTCTGCTTCGTACTCGTCCTCATCTTGACTCATTAATTGGTGAAGTATATCTTGTCGCAAAAACCAATCATCAAGAATTGATTGTTGCAAAATCAGACCTCCTTCTCTGATTCTGTTTCTTGCTCCGAACCACCCTCACTTTCAGATAATAACTCTGAAACGATTTTGTTTCTTTCATGAATTTCCTCTGACAAATCTTCAGCCCTTTCTGTAAGAGCTTCAAATCCTGTTGTTTCTGGTTGTTCGTCATCATCNTCAAGATGTTTCAGTAGCCCTCCAAGACTCTTTGGAGCAGGTAGGGCACTAGGGACCTCTGGCATCTCTTCAGCGATAATTCTGGCTTCTTCAATACGAGAGTGATTTTTATCTGCTGCTTCGCTTGCTTCTTTTTCTGCTTCAGCACCCAGTTCAATTGCTCTTTCACGATTGAAGTCTACAATTCTTCTAGAGCATCCATCTCCACCATGAGTTATCCCAATGTGATGGTCCGCAAGCTCGAGTGAAACTTTTCGCAGAGTGACCATTATGAATTGTGCAGCCTCGCTGCGGTTTCTACATTCTGTAGCAATTAGTTTGGAATTTGGAACATCCAAATTTTGATCAACCTCATCAAAGTAATAGAACGGACTTGGATCATGGTCTTGAATGGCGAATATCAGAGATAAAGAAGCCATGGATTTTTCACCACCTGACAAGCCCTGAAGTCTTGATTTGTTTGACTTTCCACGTGGTTGGGCCCACATATCCAGTCCTCCTTTGAAAGGCTCATCTGGATTCTCTAGGAACANTTCGCCGCGACCACCATTGGATAGTCGATTGTATACAATCTTGAAATTTTCATTCACCTCTTTCAAAGTGGACAGTAACCGTGTCTTGCGCTGATTTTCTAATTTCTCGGTTATATCGATTAGACGCTTACGTCTCTGTTGAAGTGTTTTAAAGTCATCTTTCATTTCATCAAGACGTGTTTTGCAGGCATCATATTGCTCGATTGCCAGCATGTTAAAATCACCAAATTTGTCAAGTTTCCTTCTAAGGTTATTCACCGCTTTTTGTGCATCCCCTACATTTGGTAAATCAGCATCGTCATTAGCAATTGGGATAGATTCTGCTGCCATTTCAATCAACAAATCAGCTAGATTCTGTTCCCTCACAGAGAGACTGTTTGCGATATCTTCTGCCATAGAACGGCGATTGATAGCAAAACTCGCTTTTTGGTTCGCATTTGCCTTTATTTCGGCTCGCTCCTCAACTAACTCTTTCCTCTCATTATCAAGTTCTTCATGCTCGTCAAGTAATGAAGCCCTCTCNTCTTCTTTGATTTTCAGCAGTNNAGATTCTTTCTCTATAGAAATTTTCCAGCCCTTAACAGATTTCTCTCGGCCTGCCATCTCAGATTGAATTTCATCTGCTCTTGACGTTAAAGAATCTAATCTATCGGAAAGAAGTTCGCCCTTCTCTTTACCACTTTCAAGGATAACTTGCGCCTTATTTGCTGCTCCTTCAGCTTCAACACGGAGAGATTGTGCCTCGAGAAGCCTCTGACGTATACCGTCTGGACTTGCATTACTAACATCTTCAGCAGCCTTCTCTTTCTCCGCTTCAGCCTCTATCAAGCGCATTTTCGCATTTTCAAGCATCTGCATCTTACCTACATGCTCAGATTCAAGTTTATCTAATCGTCTTTGCAATTCATTTACAATCCCNTTTGCTTTTGTCATTTCTTTTGAAGCAATTTCTAATTCGGCTTTTAGAGTCCCTGCTCTTATCGACTTATCGTCCTCAGCAAGTGAGTTTATTTTTCCACGAATTTCATTTTGCTTGGTTCTAGCTTTACTCAACGATGCTGAAACAGTCTGTGCCATGATAGAAAGGCGCTCAACCTCGCTTACAAGCCTCTCTACTTCACCCGCCCCGTGAATCTTACCACCAAAACCGGTTTTCATTCGCTGCTTACTACCGCCTATCATTGCTCCACCTGGCTCAGTAATTTCGCCACCAAGCGTCACTAGCCGGACTCCACCCATCAATCTGCGAGCGGTTCCAATATTATCGACAACGAGTGTGTTGCGCAGAGCGTATGCGACAGCGGTTGCTATTCTTGGATCGTAATCTAATAATTCATGAGCGAATCCTAGTACACCAGGCTTGTTAACAGACATAGCAGCCTTACCTGATGGACGATTTGCTTGCATCTTATTCAGTGGGAGGAAAGTTGCNCTTCCNAGGTTCCTACTCTTTAGAAGCGACATCGCTTCTGCTGCCATTTGGTCATTCTCAACAACCACGGAATTCATGCCACCTCCGACAGCAGTAGCGAGAGCNTCAGCATGGGCAGAATTNTTGGGAGCACACAACTCGGAAATNGTACCTATGACTCCTTTTAGTTCACCTCTATCTCTCGCAGCCATTACTGCTGCTGCTCCACTAGACATCCCGTTACTACCTGAGCGCTTATCGAGTTCTGTTCTCGCTGCGGTAAGTTTCCTTTGTGCTTCCTGTAGGTGCTTGTTAACTGTAGATGATTCGTCAATCAGTTTTTTCTCTGCGGATTGAGCACTTCGCAATTCCGAAGCGAGAGCCGTTCTATCATTATCTGGATTTGAGTCACCTAAATCTTCTATCTGCAGTTGTAAGTCGTCATATGCTAATCTTGCATCCTCAACCGATTCTTCTGCTGCAGACAGCTGCTCAGCAACCAAGTCCGCTTGATTGACNACCTTTTCAACATCAATTTTTGCTTGATTAACAGAATTTCGACAAGATTCTAGATTNTCATTTGCTGATGAAAGTTTTTTAGAAAGTNCAACGTTAGCTGCGCCTGAATTTTCTAAAGATTCTCGTATNTCTGATTCTATCGATTCTGTCTCTGCGAATGCATGTTTACTAGCCTCCAAAGCATCCTTAGCAGAGGCCANGTCTGCTTCGTGTTTACTTAGATCTGTTTTTGCGACTGAAATTAATTCTTCCAAATCAGTGAGTTGATGCTGTGCCTCAATATCTGCTGATTCTGCTTCTTCTATGTGATCCCGTTTCAAAGCNAATGAAACTTGNAAATCTCCTATTTGTTTATTCAATCCACCTTGGTCTCCACCCATAGCATCTGAAATCTGCTTTTGTAACTCTCCTATCTTATCGTCAAGTTCTAGAAGAACAATCTCAGCTTGTTTTACTTGAGATTCGAGGTCTGCTGCCTCTGCAAGATAACGATTTTTTTCTTCGGAGTGGTGTACTATTTCAGCCTTAGCAGTTTGGTGNCGTGACTGTTGAAGGATTACGTGGGCTGCATCAAATTCCTCTTTCGTTTCACGTGCTTTTTCTGCGACCGCTTTTTCTTTCTCTAATTTCTTCAGACGATCTTTCTGTTCTGTTTCAACAAGAGAAATCCTCTCGATATAATCCTCTACCTGCCCTTTTTGCCTGTCTGCTTTTCTTATTTCATCGTCATAAGATGTAACTCCTGCAACAGAATCCAAAACTTTTCTNCTTTCCATAGCAGTCATGCTTGAGAGTCTAGTAACGTCTCCCTGTAATACGATATTGTATCCATCAGGTCGTGCATTTGCTTGACCTAGAATCCTGTGAAACGCTTTTTGATTGCTCTCCTCTCCGTTCAAAAGATAGTTTGAGACTGCATTATCTGATTTGGTAAGTCGCACTTCTCGAGTCATGCGGACCTCATCTGTGTCAAGTGGGAGCCTTCTGCGACCATTGTTTAGGACAGGATTTGCGAAAACTAAGGTCACCTTTGCATTTCTTGCAGGACGGTTGGATTTACCTCCATTGAATATCAAATCCTTTGAATTTTGAGCACGCAAAACTTTAGCAGAGCGGGCACCAAGAACGAATTGTATTGCGTCCCCACAATTGGATTTACCTGAACCGTTTGGACCTGTAATCGCTGTAAATCCCCTGTCAAAAGGAATTACAGCCTCACCCTTGAAGGATTTGAAATTCTCAACTTCCAGTGATTTTAGAAACATCCCTTTCCCTCATAATCAAGGCACTGAATCCTTGACCTCAAACCGCTAAGGAGGCGGGGGGGGTTTTGAAGGTTGCGAGTATAGCAGCCTTTAGACGCACTTTATTGGATAGTGTAAAATTTGCCGACGTACGTCNTTCACGATAGCATCCCAGTGTTTGAGCATCCGGGACATCCTTCCCCATTACACAAATGACATGTTCTTCCAATTTTTGCGTTGAAATTATCTCTCATGCCCCCNTCAAATGCATCTTCATAGGCTGAAAGGCCTTGATGACCCCATAAATCTCCAACNGTTTTGTATTTTGCAATCCCNTTGAGTTTTCCTGAATTAGATAACTTCCCCAAATTACCACCCTGCTGGTAAGCCAAGTCTAATTCCTGATGTGAATAATTTCTTTCCTTCTTTTTGGACTTCTTGTCATCATATTGTATCTTGTATTTTGGGCCTCTTATCAAGAAAATACCTAGACCGAACAATCCTATTTGTACCGCTATTCCCGGTGCAGGAAATGGCAATAAGGCCGCTAAATCATCTGAAGATGTGCCAGGAAGTTGACCAAATCTATCAGCCAAAGCAACTCCACAAAAAATCAAGCCTGTAACGACTGCTAATTTACGGACTCTTAGAGCCCACCGGCCTTTTCTCGGCCAGCGTAAAAAAGAGGCAAAGAACANCAAACATCCCTCGGCGAGTAGTAACAAATCTGGTGCATCCCATACACCCGGAGTAGTCACACATGAATTCACATCTCCTTCGTCAAGGTCTTTTTGAATCTCATCAGNATTGCAGCCAGGATCNGCGAGTTTAGAGAGAATTACTTTCTGAGGTGGATCAAGGCTCATCAAAGCCCCTAACTCAACATTTGCAATTGANACCCCGATAAGAGCCAAACCGATTAATGCGGCTAGCTTTTTCATCAGGCCCATGATTNGTTCGTAAAAGTGAACGACTTTATTGCTGTCGCAAATATCTATGAGTCACATTTGAATGTGAAGGGCTATACGCCCACATCGAAGAGGATGTCCAAGGTAGTGGTAATTGGCAGTGGAATTGCTGGNTTATTCGCNGCATTGAGGCTTAGCAAGGCAGGTCACGATGTTGTTGTAATCACAAAACAAAGACCGAAAGATTCGTCCACAAATTGGGCACAGGGCGGTATTGCGGGAATCCTAGACAAAACAGATGGTGAAGCCAAGGAGGCCCACATTTCGGATACCATTGCATGTGGAGATGGACTGTGTGACACAGAGGTTGTCCGACTAGTTGTCGAAGAAGCTAGTGATAGGATTAGAGACTTACTAGAANCTGGGGTAGAGTTCGAGAAAGATGGTGATTCATTCCATCTTGTTCAGGAAGGGGGACACTCTGCAAGGAGGATTTTGCACGCAAAAGATGCTACAGGTGCGGAAATAGAGAGGGCACTAACAGAGGCTGTGTCTAGAAGCGAGAATATTATCATGCGCCCTCATACTCTTGGAGTAGATCTAATTCAGAGAGAACATGGAGACCCAAGGAAAGGTATCAAGGGAATATGGTGCCTGTGTTTAGATAANGGAAATATGGAAGCAATTTCCGCAGACGCTGTACTCATTGCCACAGGTGGTTGTGGTCAGTTATGGGAAAGGACGACGAATCCTTCCGTTGCTACGGGTGATGGATTGGCCATGGCGGTTAGAGCTGGTGCGACAAGTAAAGACATGGCGTTTTTTCAATTTCATCCAACCGCTCTTATGGCTGGCAATAAGTCACCATTTTTGATTACCGAGGCTCTAAGAGGAGAGGGCGGAATACTACTTGACTCGAAGGCTTTAGAAAGATATAGAATGGGAGATACAGAGCCTAATCTACTGTCATTCACACTTGAGTTTTCCGAAAAGGGNAGTCTTGCTACAAGAGACGTGGTCGCAAGGGCTTGCGACCAAAGGATGAAGATTACAGGTGCAGATAATGTGTGGCTAGTTACCAGTCATTTGGACAGAAATAAACTTCACAATCATTTCCCAACAATTGAGGCNAGGCTAAATCCACTTGGTCTCTCACTGGGAGTCGATCCACTCCCAGTCGCTCCTGCTGCGCATTACATGGTTGGAGGGCTAAGTGTTGACACAAATGGTAGAGTCTTGACAACAGAAGGAAAACCAATGCCTGGTTTGTACGGAATAGGTGAAGTTGCATGTACAGGTATGCACGGAGCAAATCGTTTAGCATCAAATAGCCTGTTGGAAGCCGTGGTNTTTGCAAACAAAGCGTCCGAACATTTCATTCAAAATCCGATTAATAAGTTAGAAAATGTTCCAGAATGGCGTGCAGAAGGGATGCTAGAACTAGAGGAACATGCACCACTGATAAGGGATTTAGAGACTNTGCGCAAAACAATGACAGACGATGTAGGTATTGTCAGAAGCTTCAGTAGACTTGAAAGAGCGAAGAGAATGTTAGAATTACTTTCAAATGAAGTCGACTTAATTTGGCAGAAAAGTATTCCCAGTAGAGAACTAATCGAACTCAGAAATTTGGTGCTGGTAGCAACACACATCACAATTGATGCTCTAAACCGTGATGAAAATCGCGGATTGCACTGGAACAAAGATCTCATCTGAGAGATTTAATTTGAGACAACAACATCGAATTTAATGGCGTTGCAACCCCCAATTTCTCACCTCTAGAAACAACCTGTCCGCACAAGGCATCAATTTCAGTTTCTTTTCCGGCCTTCACGTCGGCNAGCATAGAGCATTCATTACCTGATGTTAATTCCAGAACAGAATGTAAATTCTGTATTAAAATGTGATCTTCCTGAATGCTTATTCCTAATAGCTTTGCAACATTTGCAGCCTCTAACATTGTAGATTCAGACTGAGACAACAATGGTTCGGACATTAGCTCTCCATTCGTTACACCGCAAATAGCGGCCAATGGATTAATTGCTACATTGATCAATAATTTATTCCAGAGTATCTCTGAGACATCGTCGCTNAATTCTGCGCCAAAAGGTCGCAATGTTTCAACGAAATTTCTTCCTTGAGGACCACCGAGAACTAGGTTACCCTTACCAACCCATTCGATACTGCCCGGGCTTTTTTTCATGACGGCGTTAGTAGTTACTCCAACCGCTGAATTTTCGAATACATATTCCTGCAAAATTTCGTGATTTCCTAGGCCATTTTGCAGAGATAAAACTGGGCCATCTGTAAGAAGCGCTGCNATCACTGAAAGCGCCCTTGTATCCTTGGTTTTACATGTAATTATCACCTGATCGAACGATTTNTTGAGCGTATCATGTATCCCTGCCTCATCTAGGCTTACCGTCCATTGATCAGGGTGTACTTTGTATTCCCATAACCCTGTAACTTCCAGGCCCGATAACGCCATTGTTGCACCATGTTCCCCTCTGGCGTGCACCAGAACATCATGACCCGCTTCTACAAGTTTTGCCGCAATTAGGCAACCGATGGAACCGGCACCCAGGATTGCAATTCGCATAATCAAACCTCATGATTAACAAGATGGAGAATTACTTCACCATCATCAAATTCAAACCAAGCGTAAGATAATCCTGAATCAGGAGCCTCCGCTGAAATTGTTGTAATCTGACCAGCAGGTAATACAATGTTATTGGAAACATACCACTGAGCTCCGTTACCATCAAACTCAATTCTGACGTTAACTTCTGTTGACCCTGGATTCTCAACGACTATTATGTCATTTTCTACGTTTATTGAACCAATCCATTTCTGAGTTTTATTCTCTCCCTCGCCAACGATTAAAGATGGACCGTTCTCGATATTGTACCTCGTTGGGGTGTAAGGATTTTCACAATCATGTATTGTTGAATCTCTGGGCACTAGTAACAATATTGAGTCATTTGAATTTTCTAAATTATTCATTGCTACTGGTAATATTGACATATTCCATATTTTTGTTTCGTTATTTGAAGATAAAGGCGGTGAAGGATTCCCCAAGTCTAGACAATCTCCTTCATGGTTTAGAGCTAAAATTGATTGACTGAAAATCAATTCATTGTCATTCAAAATAACCCCCTCGTCAGGTATTGCGATTGTGTTTTGTGAGGAGTACCCAGTTTTGTAGGTGACATTATCAACTTTGAATAAAGTTTCAGACAGCCAAGACATGTCGTCTCCTGATAATGACTCAACACAAATTTCAGGGTTTCCTTTCGTGAGTGATACATTCCCCTCATCGTTCAAGTTATCCCAGTTTGCGAACTCTGGGAGGTCAGATAGATTCAGTGTTTCTCTATACTTACCTCCAATATCAATACAGGAGATAGGATCGTCCAAATCACCATTGAAGCGCCAAAATCCAACAGGATATGTTGATTGGTCCGGTGATACTGTACTTTCAGTGAGGTCGTTTCCGATTAACCATAGTTGGTTTACAGAGGTTGTATTCCATTCTTCTAACCATTGGAAATGGAACTCCAGTTTCAGCTTTTCAAGGGGTGCTATTTCACCTGAGCAGGTATGTTGAGCAGATATCTCACCGTTCTTACAAATTATTTCACTTAAATTTGAGTCGCCAAACAACCCACCAACATAGGATATTTTCCATTCCTGTGTGACGAGTGAAGGGTTGCTTACAATTATTGTTTGATTGAACCATCCCTCCTTTATTTCCAAATCCTCATCTTCTATTTCCCACTCTAGTTTATCATCCCATGATTCATCTTCATAGAATGGAACTTGTGCAGGTAATGCGAGCATGAAAGTCAAGAATAGAATAACACCAAGCCTTCTATGGTCGACGTCCGGTAATCCTTTGAAATCATCAAGGACGATTGGGAGGCGAGGGTCACTGCCCTTGGTGATTAGTAAAGATGCGCAAAGAGCCACAACTGGGACCCAAATACTCCACCCAGCAAACGCTCCAAACAGGAATGCAAACAATAGAACGACAATAAGAAGCATTACCTGGGATGAGCCAGACCTTGCCTCAGGCAAACCCATTCTTGCAATCAATATCCTGCCGCCCGGGAATGTAGGAATTGGTAAGAGAGAAACCCAACCCAAAAATGTCAAGGTCATTCCAGCTCTTGTAAATGGGTGAGCCCAAGAGGTCTTCAGTAGCATCGCAGTTTCAGTTTCAATACTTAGGCCAATCAATTGTATTAGAAGTGGCAACTCGACTATTAGTGGGGTGGACGTAAGAGGGACTAGTTCTGGAGTGAGGTAAATTCCACCAAGAATCAGGCCCATCCCAATAAAAATCAGTGTAAGTGGTGCTGAAAGAGCCGAATTACCCAAGGAAGACCTGTCCGGCCACAAGCGTGCGTCGCTTCTTGGAAGAGATGCGAAGCCAAGTATGCCAAACGGCCACCAAATCATTGCTGGACCGGGTATTGGGAAAAGATGTGGTAATTTTACACCGCGCTGGGCTGCGATTTTTATCTGGATAAACGAGGCGATAATCAGTGTTCCAAATAATGGTAGAGTATATCCGATAAACGCATCGAGTGTTACATTTTCCACAAACCAACCGTCCTTTGGTCTAGCCCCTTCCATCCACATCTCACCGGCAAGAAGCGTTGTTAGAAGAGATATTACCCACATCGAGGCAACAAATCTAGGAGATGGCCATTGCCTAGTTGGATCTGGAAGCAATTGTACTATCCACGGATCATCTGGGTAGAGACGAGCACTGTAACGCAACTTGCTTAGATGCTGGTTTATTTCTAGCAGTGCTTCATGCATGTCTTCGTCTTTTTTTTCCGCAACAAGATAGGTGGGAGTTCTACCCCCTACATCCTCCAACACATGACAGTGCCTTGAGAGGATTTTTTGCAATAACTGACGGGAACTCCATGTGTCCTTGTGAGCAATCATCGCTTCTTCTTCAGTCACAAAACAAACCTCCCAGTGTATTTGGGGGCACGCCCGTCCTCAATGAATGAATCGGGTGCAAACTACTTATTCTTGAATCGTTTAAGACGAAATGTTTCTTCCCTTTCCATTTCTTCTAACCGTAATTGTATGAACACTCTTGCTTCTTCTAATTCTGGAATTACTTTGAACTCAAGTGCATTTACACGTCGCTTGGTAGCTTCGATTTCTGCCAGCAAGCGTTTTAGAGTAGCCTCCATTTCTGCAGCCTTGACCATCCTTTCAATCAAATTTCCAAAGGAATCTGCTGCTTCATCGATGTATGGCGAAGAACCTGTGAAACCGATAGACCTTTCTCCGAATGCCTGTTTCAAGTTGGTTCCTGATACGGATGGAACGACTACGCCCATGATGTTTCTTCTCTCAACCTCGACTTCTGGAGAGGCTGAATTTGCAATTGCTGCTGAGCGGACTTTCAGTCCACCTTCGATGGAGTTCGCTAAGTCGATTCTAGATTTGGCTAGAATATATGATTCTGTCAATTCTTTCTTGGCTTTAATCATGTCAGATAGAAGAGTTCTGAATTCATGGAATAGACCATCTCTCTTCATCTTCAGCAATTTGTATCCGTTCTTCGTCTGCTTGATACGACGCTTGAGGTTAATCAGTTCGCTTCGTGTTGGTGTTATGTCCAATGCCATGTGATTTCACCTCCTATTTTCTCAAAGTAAAGAAATTCACTCCCTGTTGTCAGGGTGGTACTTTTCAATCCACTTCTGGTCTAAACGGACTAGGTATTTTGTGTCAATATCTGACATCAAAGTCCAACATAAATCTAGAGTTTCATCGATTGATCGGTCCTCATCACGAGATTGACGCAAGAACTTATCTTCGAATACACCAGAGAAGTCAAGCAATTGCTTGTCACGCTCATTTAATGCATCTTCACCGACAATCGCTACAAGTCCACGTAATTCACGTCCCTGAGCATATGCTGCGTACATTTGGTCCGACACGGACTTATGGTCTTCACGGGTTGTCTTTGCACCAATACATGAACCCATCAGACGAGAGAGAGACGGCAACACATTGATTGGCGGATAGATACCTGCTTGGTGTAGTTCACGAGAGATAACAATCTGTCCTTCAGTGATATATCCTGAAAGGTCAGGAATTGGGTGAGTAATATCGTCACCGGGCATCGTTAGAATTGGGAACTGCGTGATACTTCCCTTCTTGCCCTTGATAATTCCAGCACGCTCGTAAAGCATTGCAAGGTCAGTGTACATGTAACCAGGGTAACCACGGCGGCCAGGTACTTCTTCACGAGCAGCACCGATTTGACGAAGTGCGTCACAGTAGTTTGTCATATCAGTGTAGATAACAAGTACGTGGTAGTCTTTCTCAAACGCAAGGTACTCTGCAGCTGTCAAAGCCAAACGTGGAGTGATGATTCTCTCGACCGCAGGGTCGTCAGCGAGATTGACGAACAGTACCGCTTTTTCTAGCGCACCGGTTCGCTCTAGGTCACTACGGAAGAAATTGTATTCTTCAGATGTAATACCCATTGCACAGAATACTACAATGAATTCTTGATCTGAATCCTTTAGTTTAGCTTGACGAGCAATTTGCAGAGCAATGTCATTGTGAGGTAGACCTGATGCTGAGAAAATCGGCAGCTTTTGCCCACGAACGAGAGTTGTACAGCAATCTATTGCGCTGATTCCAGTTTGAATGAAATCGTGAGGGCTTTGACGTGAATACGGGTTTATCGCAGCTCCAATAATGTCAGCGTTTTCTTCAGCCACAATATCAGGTCCATCATCACGAGGTCGTCCTGCACCGTCCAAAATACGGCCGATTAAATCATCAGAAACTGGCAACTTAAACACGTCACCCATGAATTTTACACCAGTTTTTAGGTCAACACCGGCAGTTCCTTCGAAAACCTGAACGATTACAAGTTCATCAGAGGTATCCAATACCTGTCCATTCTTCATAGAGCCATCGCTCATTCGTAGTTGTACAATTTCACCAAAAGCCACGGGTTCGGTTTTATTCAAGAAAACCAGAGGTCCCTTGACATCAGTGATAGTTCGATATTCCTTTCCAGACATTTCTATTCCTCCTAATTCTCCTCGATCGCTGCTGCGATTTCATCATTCATTTTGTTAACAAGTCCATCGATGTCATCTGCGTAAGATGCTTCGAAACGACCACGCATCAGTTCAGTCCTTGCGGGAACATTCACTACATCTTGCAGTTCTGCTCCTGCAGCCATTGCACTCTTTGCTGATTCTTGGAAGGTAAGGATAGCCTTGGCCATCTTGTAGTGCAGATCAACTGCACAGAAAGCATCGACTTCGTGGAAACCGTTCTGTTGTAAGAAGTACTCACGTATCATACGGGCAACTTCAAGAGTTAACTGTTGGTCTACTGGCAATGCATCAGAACCTACCAACTGTACAATTTCTTGTAGTTCTGCTTCTACCTGAAGCAAACTGCTGATTGCAGTTCTGATCTCAGGGTAATCCTGACCAATATTGTCACGGAACCACTGATCGAGAGAAGGCGGGTAAAGACTGTATGAGGACAGCCAGTTTATTGCAGGGAAATGTCTTTGCCGAGCTAGACCTGCATCTAATCCCCAAAATACCTTAACAATTCTTAGTGTACCTTGCGAAACAGGCTCAGAAATGTCACCACCAGGTGGTGATACCGCTCCGATAACAGTAACTGAACCATCATCGCCGTCTAGTGTTTGAACACGCCCAGCACGCTCATAGAATTCTGCAATTCTGCTTGATAGATATGCAGGATATCCTTCTTCACCAGGCATTT
>PBGS01000036.1 GCA_002720115.1 Methanobacteriota archaeon | reverse complement strand
CATTGGCATTCCCATTTGTGGGGTTGCAGGCATTGGTGCAGGCATTGCTGCCGCTGGTGAGAAACTAGGGAAATGCTGTTGTGTGAAACCTTTTGCTTGTTCGGGTGTGTAACCCTGAGTAATCAAACTATCGTAGTACTCTTGTGCGCCGGACATTGGTTTCCTCATTCCAATGTTAGATATAATCTAAATGCCGGTAAATTTGAATTCAATCCTCGCTGGTCCTAAACGTTTTGTTTACGATTTGAAATTATCTCACAAACTCCAGAACCGACGCTACAAACACCGCCAATAATCGCTAGGTAAAACGAGATTCCTGGGCCCAAATCCATATCCCAATCCAGATCTGGGAACATAACCAACCAAATGATTGCTCCCGCAATGGCAAGACCGCCGCTAACAAAACAGGCAATCATTCCAAATTTAGAATTGTAAACGTTGAAGTTATTCAGGCACATTAGAACTAATGATCCAATAGCAACTGATACCGCTATCCAAAGGAATATCTGAGCTGTTGTTCCTGCAGAAGCAACATCTTGACATTCATCGTTGTCGCCATCACAAACTGAATATTTTTCTGTCTCTAAATCACTGTCGTCATTTCCCCCTTCTAGTTCTGATAGACCAAAATAGACTACAAAATCTTCTTCTTCACCGGTCATCCAAGAATTAGAGAACATAGCAATGAATACCATGGCAATAGCAGCGGCAGTTAGACCTAAAGCGACCCAGTTTAGTACACCGGAACGCTCTCCTTGTGCTGGCATCATTCCACCGATTGGTGCTCCCATTGACATTCCCATTTGCGAGGATGCTGGCATTGGTGCAGGCATTGCTGCTGCTGGTGAGAAACCAGGGAAATGCTGTTGTGTGAAACCTTTTGCTTGTTCGGGTGTGTAACCCTGAGTAATCAAACTATCGTAGTACTCTTGTGCGCCGGACATTGGTTTTCCCATTCCAATGTTAGATATAATCTAACTGCCAGTAAATTTGAGTTCAATACTCGTTGGTGCTACACTTTTTTCTTTACGGTCTGACATTAGGTCACAAACCCCTGCCCCAATGCAGGATAGACCGCCGATAATCGCTAAGTAAAACGAAATACCCGGGCTGAAATCTACATCTTCAAAGAATGGCGGTGCAGAGAACATAATCAACCAAATAATCGCCCCAAGAATGGCAAGCCCACCACTAGCAAAAGCTGCTATCATCCCATATTTTGAAGTATAAACTCCAATATTATTCAGGCAAATAAGTACTAGCGAGGAAATTGCGACGATCGCAGCAATCCAAAGGAATATTGCACCTGCAGTTCCAGCAGAACTTGCATCCCCAACTTCCTCTTCAGCACCCGGATCTGAGTAGTCACCAGTAAAGGTAATAGAATCTTCAAGAGAAAACTCCACCCCATATAAACCAAAACCGAAACTTGTGTCATCTTCGCTACCAGTCATCCATGATGTTGTGAACAGTGATACAAACAAAACTAGCACTGCTCCAAGTACCAATCCTATCGAAGTAAGGTCAAGGTTTCCTTGATCAGAATTTTTTATTTCGCTAAATGTCCTTCTAAGTGGCATCCATATTGGCTCTTCTGTTTCAGGAGATTTGAGTAATGAGAATCCTGCGCCTACGCTGAGTAATCCAGCAATTATCGTTAGGTAAAACGCAGATCCCGGACCCAAACCATCCTCTTCTTTTGCTGCATCAATTTCAGGGAACATTACCAACCAGATTATTGCCCCAACTATAGCTAATCCACCGGCGGTGAAAGATAATACGAATGCATAATTTGATTTGTACAATCCAAGATTATTCAAACATAAAATGACTAAAGAACCAACCACTGCAGCAATAGCAATCCAGATAAAAATTAGTCCAGTTATACCTGCCCCCCCTGCATCATCACAAGATACTTGGTCAGGGCANTCATCACTACCGTAGCCAACCATGGTAGAAGTGTATTTCTCTGATTCTTCAAATTCTGATAATCCCCATAGAAGATCTTCTCCATTGTCACTCGCAGTCATCCAAGAGTTAGAGGAAACCGTTGTCAATAGAATGCACAAGGTAGCGATTATTATGGAAAAAGAAACCAAGTTCATCAAACTTGGTTTGGAGACACTAAAGCTGAGTTGGTATGATTCTGCCATTGGAGTGTCTTTGTGTGTAAGGAATATAATATAATCCCCGGATTAAGATTATTACTTTTGGAATGTTTTCAAGTCTGATTTCTATTATTTTTGTAATTCATAACTTGAACTTGCCAAGACAACTNCGAAGGCAGGACTCTAGTTCTNTGTGTGTNAANTGGTATCCTGATTCTAAGAGTCGCTTTGGTCTTACATCTTGCCCTTCAAGAACCAACTTTTTACCCATTTGACCAAACATTAACTTAATCACAAATCCTGGGAGAGGAGCGAATGCAGGTCTTCGTAGAACCTTACCCAGTGTCTTTGCAAATTGTTTTTGAGATACAGGATTAGGTGCAGTCAGATTGTACACTCCCTCACTATCATTATTCATCATCAGGTGATGGATTGCGTATATTTCATCGTCAAGAGATATCCATGACTGCATTTGCTTTCCTCCCCCAACAGGACCGCCAGCGCCCATCTTCGAAGGAAGTAACAACTTAGCTAAAGCTCCCCCAAAAGGTGACATTACAATACCAGTTCTCAGATGAATGATTTTTATCCCCGCTTCTTTGGCTTTGTTAGAAGCATTTTCCCAATCAATGCATAGACTCACTAACATGTCATCGCCTGGTGAAGAGTTTTCGTCTAGTACCTCTGTGCCTCTATTTCCGTAATATCCAATAGCAGATGAGCAAAGAATTTGCTTCGGAGGTTCTTTGAGACCCGCCACTATTTCAGACAAGTGTTGTGTTGGAATAATACGGCTATCCCTGATTAATTTCAGACGTTTCTTCGACCATCTCTTATCGCCAATCCCCGCACCTGCGAGGTGAATGATTGTGTCAAAACCGTTCATATCTCCTTCAATTATTTCTCCAGTTAAATCGTTCCATATGACAACATTTTGTGAATCCACATCAGGAGGGAGTTTTGTGGAGGGGCGCAACAAACGATGAACTTCATGCCCTGCAGCCTCTAAAAATGCGCACAATTGTAGACCAATCATCCCTGTCGAACCTGAAACTAGTACTCTTTGCCTTGGTAATTCTTGAGTTTCTTTTATTCTCTTCAAATCGTTAGCCACTCTCACACTTCGAAATTCAAACATTTGTCTCATTCTTGGGAGTACTGTGAAGCCTGCGGACCATCCTGTGAAAATATGTAATGGCAGTTTATACTCAACTTTATCGATTACAGTCGTATTTCCATCAGAACCCTCGTCGAAACTGTGCTCATGATTCCAAGCTCCAAAAGGACCCTTCATCATCCGGTCTGCGAATGATTCTCCGGGTACGACGCTGTGATGTCTTGCAACCCATTTTTGCCTAAACGGACCCATTTTTACTTTGAATATGGTCTCTTCATCATCGGCGAGTCGACCGGCATTAATTGGTTGGATTCCTTCCCACTCTGGCATGATGCGTCTAAATGCTCCATCGCTGTCATACCAGTCCCAAACTTCCTTTTTTTTCGCTGGGAGGTCGGCGCTGTGAGTAAATATTGGCATTATATTCCCCCACTTTTCAATCACATCTTGAATGTCGTTCTCTGGATGTTTGAGCGGGAGTAAGTCTCGATGTATTTTTTGGTACGATATTTGCGTTTTGTTGAATCGGAGGTCATGCACCGTATTTTACCATAGACCGGCCTTTCAGTCCATCCACGATCGAATTTTCCTAACACCCATCCAATGCCCGTGTAAGTGTTGGGGTCTCTACCGTCAAGCGCCCATTTATCGTTCAATGCCACCATGTATTTCATAGCAACTTCTGGGCTTGGAGTCCATTCCAAGATTTTCTTGCCCCATAGCATTCTTAGGTAGTTGTGAATCATTCCATCGCTTCTTAATTGACGTTGAGCAGCATTCCATAATTCATCATGGGTTTCGGCATTTTCAAATTCTTCAAAGGAATAAATGTAGGGTCGTGGATCGTTTTCGTGTTCTTTCAGGGTTTTCTGTGCCCACTCAGGAATTGATGCAAATTCGTGATGGTTTTGAACCTTGGAGCAGTGGATGAATCCAAGGTCTCGCCATACTATGATTTGGTCGAGGAATGCCTCGACATATTCTGGCAATCCCCACCATCCGGACCGTCTGCCATTGTCTGGCGGTATTATCTGAGATAGGTTCCAATTATGAGCCTTGAATATCTCTGCTAGTATCTGGTGAGGACTGATATGGCCAAAATGGAGATATGGTGAGAGCCCACTTGACCCATTCAACTCTGGTTGATTTCTGTTTTCAGAATAGTCCATGAGTCTCTCTTTGAAGAATTCGCTCCAGGTCGAGTTTCCTGCGATTGAACCCCCTTTTGTCTGTTGAACTGGAGCTACACTATGGTCTATTTCTAAGACAGAAAGTGCTTGTAGTCCAATGTCATCAGCCTCGCATATTCTCCAGATGAATTCATATGGTGTCATAGGAGTATTACTTTCTTCGAATATGTCTTCGATTTTACTGTAATCAAATACAGGCAGACCAGCAGCCAACTCTAACGGGTTGGGAAGAGGGAATTCCGACATGTGCTGAATAATTGTTTTGTGTAGGTGCCTTCGTAGAGAATACGCTGTGGTGAATGCCTTGTCTTGGCGCAGAGATATGAAACCGTTGGAGTCTACGCTGTGAATTTCGGCTTTATTCAAAGATACGGCAATTTCCAGTATGCGCCTTGGCATGTAAACAGGGAATTCATCAATTACCATTACATCAGCGTGTTCTAACCACTTTTCCAAGAGACCTTTGGCTTCGTAAGGCTTTGTTTCGACGTATGGAATATATGTTATTGGGGTTTCTTCGAAGGCCTTTTTGTTATCCATCATACCTTGAATAACAAACGTGTGCGAACGGTCATTTGCCCACTGGTGAGCAATGGCTAGAGCCTCGACTACAACAAGAGGCAAGTTACGCTCTTGGGCGAGTTCTATTGCGTGCTGCAATCCATGACTCCAGGTGGATCGTCTGGCTGAAATCATCCAGTATACGACACATTCTCCAGGACTTGCATCCTGGTTGTACACTTGGAGTCTGTTTTGTGGAATCATTTAATCACTGACCGATATTATTGGATTGGGTATTTACATTGTAGACATTGTAAGATGAATTTTTTGTTAAAGGCCTAGAAGCTCTGATGGACATTCTTTTTCCGCTGAGACCATCCAATGCGAGGTTGTGCATCGTTTGTGAAACCCATTTCAGATGTTTTAGTTCATCGATAGATGCCCATTTGATTTCATCGATTTCGTCGCATTCCATGTGGTTACTTGTGGATTCAATATTTACATCATAGCAGAGGAAAACTGCTGGCTGTTGATTCTTTGTGAGGGTAGAACGCACTGCTGAGAGCCCTATGATTGTCCCACATACACCAGTTTCTTCCGCAAGCTCACGAATAACGGCCGATTCTGGTGATTCGCCTGAGTCAACGCTACCTTTCGGCAGGCCCCAGCAGTTTTTGAAGGAGCCACCGCCTTCTTTTACAAGGAGAATTTTTCCGTCATTTATGGCTCTGGCTGCTACACCCAAATCACAATGAACGCCAGCCATGGCAAAAGAGCATACCATGTGGTATTTATATCACCGTTTTTGCCCCATAGGCTTCTGAACTAGTTATTATAAACCGAGATTGTGAAAACATTACATGCTCAGCAAAAGACGCGAGACTAGCATCGTAGAAGCCGATGCGCTAATGCCTACCAAGTTCGGAGAGTTCAGAATTAGGGCTTTCCGTGACCCGAAAAACAACAAAGAACATGCATTACTGTATCTTGATAATTCTGACAAAATCCCGATAGTTAGGGTTCACTCAGAATGCCTTACAGGTGATGCATTTGGCTCCCTCAGATGCGACTGTGGGCCGCAGCTTGAAACCTCGATGAAGGAAATACAAGCTCATGGAAGCGGAGCAATAGTTTATCTTAGACAAGAAGGCAGGGGAATTGGCCTTTACGCTAAAATGCAAGCATATGCTTTACAAGACATAGGATTCGACACGTTGGATGCAAACCTGGAACTCGGTCTACCGGCAGATGCCAGAACATACCAGATCGCTGCTGAAATGCTCAAAACAATTGGTTATGAGGAGCTATACCTAATGACAAATAATCCCGAGAAAAGATTACAATTACAACAAAACGGTATTAATATAAAAAACCGAATTCCAATAATAATTGTGCCAAGTGAGCACAATATTTCATACCTAAAGACTAAAGCATCTCGCATGGGACACTTGTTAGAAGTGTAGTGTGATTTGCATGGGAAAAAGTATCATTGGGCAGACTGCGCCAGATTTTATTCTGCAGGCAGATGATGGGAGTATGTTTGACAGCACATCTCTACATGGTGAGTGGCGGGTGTTCTTTTTTTACTCAAGAAACAACTCTCCTACATGCAAAAGGGGATGTTTGACGTTCAAAGAACAATACGAACTATTCAAATCTTCAGGATGCTCAATTGTTGGTATTGGCCCAGGTGCTTATGAGAAACTCAAGGATTTTAAATCCACAATTGGAGAACTACCTTTTCCTCTGTTGGCTGATGTCGACAGAGCGGTTGGTGAATCCTACAATATACCAATGCATTTGGGTCAGTTTCCTACCAAGTCTTCTTTCGTTATAGGACCAGATAACAAGGTGCAATATGTCTACGACTGGTTATTCCGACCACGCAGACACGTCGCTAAAATTCTTGCAGAGATATCCAAGGTTTCAGGAGGAAGATAGATGTGGGAAGAACTTCTTATCGACTCAGGGTTAAATGACAGAGAAGTGCGCTCTATCCTAGTTTTGGGCTCAAACCCGAAAATGAAAGCTTCTGAGTTGGCTAAAGAACTAGGTACAACAAGGCTTGACGCCTACAACAGCCTATCACGTTTGCAAGAGATGGGTATTGTTACAGTAACAGCAGATAGACCGATGCGATTTTCCAGCATGAATGTACACCAAGCGATTGAGCACATAATTGGTATGAGAAAACAACAACTAAACAGACTGGTTGAAGGGTACGACGAAATCTCAAAAAACGTCACAAAAGAAACAAAACCTGCCCAATCAAGCCAAAGAAGTGCTGATGATCCTAGATTCGCCGTCCTGAAAGAGAGGGGAAACATCTACAGTCGTCTCAAAAAAATGGCTGAAGAGTCTGAAGAGAGGCTTATTTTGCTCCTTGGACAATATGGCATCCTACACCTGTGTAGAAATCCAGAAGCCNTAGAGGCGGTCAACAATGCTGCGGTGAGCGGAGTAGTATGTCAAATCATAACTCACTTAGATAANAGGACAATTCGATTCTTCAATGAACTTCATGAATCAATAGAGGTNAGACATTCAGATGAATTAGAATCTCTTGGCTTTGTAAGAGATGGCATCGAAGTTATACAATATCTAAACATTGAGGACAACCCTGTTGGGAGAGGGAAAGACGATGCTGCGCTCATCATCGAATCCCCTGCTTTTGCCGAATCTCATGTAAATCTGATTGACACGATCTGGGAATCAGCTGTCNTNTTCGAGACTGCTGTTGCTAGATACACNGACAACCAGATTAATNACCCACTAAGATTAACTATAGGAGAAGGTTCATTTTTGAAGAACATCACNTCTGCGCTTGGNATTGATGAAGAATTNCCGGATGAAGACACTCCNTTCGATCCAGACGCATTCTTTGCNGCTGGAAATGAAGTNAATCAAGCAAGACAGAAATTNACAGAAGGGAAACTGTCTAATCTCAAGGTTCTTGGAATAGACATGGGGCTTATGCTGCGCCAGATTGGAAATCGAATTGGTAGAGAAATTGCGTTCTCTTTGCGCGGTATCGAACACGATATCGAGTTTTTGGATGAAATGATGGATTGGTGGGAATATGCAGGTCTGGGTCGACTAGAATACGACGTTGACCCAACNTTCCACGTTAGAGTTGGATTACACCACCCACCTATCGAAGANCCTGATGCCCTNCCGATGTGGGAAATGGATGACGGAATAATAGAAGGTGCGCTATCTAGCAGGTTTTCTAAAGACTCTCAAATTGCTATCCAAAGAGTGGAAGGAAGCGGAACACCGACCGACCTTTGGCACTACATAATCCACAGACATACATCCAATTCTACAGAACTAACCGATTAAGGATTTGAAACGGAAGTTAATATACTCAAGCGAGATGTAACATATTATGCGTCTTAGCACACTGTACAGTTTTTCGAGAGAACTGAGGGGTAAGAAGCCCGTAGATATCGATAANATTCAATCAATGGGCTTGCTTGCTGTTAAACTTGGACAAATATGCGCACTAAGACCAGATTTAATNGAACCCGACAGATGCATCCAACTTCANCAACTATACAGTCGTGCGCCATCTATACCCGCTGAAAATTTCGATNAACTTCTNTCGAAGTACACCGACAGCAATTTCCGATCCAATTTCAAAAATATTGACACAAAGCCATTCGCAGCAGCAAGTATCGGTCAGATTCACAGAGCTGAATTAAACGACGGAAGCAAAGTAGTAATTAAAATCATAAAAGGGGATTTTAAGAAATCTTTCGAAAGGGATGTACGAAGAATGAAACGCTGGATGAAGATGGGCCTATTCTTCAATCCTAAACTGAAAAAGGTTGGAAATCCAATCGGACTACTTAACCACATTGAAGATTACACACTGCGGGAGTTAAACTTACTAAATGAGATAACAGGAAAGGAAAGGTTAGAATCTCTTGCTGTTGAATATGGTGAAGAGTTTCCTATGCCCAAACTAAGNTTTCCAAAAATTTGGAAAGACCTTTCCAATGAAAACGTTTTGGTGATGGAAGAAGTTACTGAGCCCACGCTAGAATCTCATCTCAACGCAGGAACAATGGAGTGGCAGGACCTGCTACAACTATTCAGAATACATGGCGCCTACATGTTTGGAATGGGTGTCTTTCACGGGGACCTGCACCCTGGAAACGCTATGATGAGCCAAGATAAAAACTTCATNTTCATAGATACTGGTGCTATATGCGAAGCACCTGATCACGTAAGAAAAGCTCTGTTTGGTTTCTTCTACTTCCTTGCNAAAGGAGAGTTAAANAATGCCTTTGATGCNATGCTTACCATGGCGGATGTAGCACCGACAGGGAAGACNTTGGAGACCTACTACGAATCTATGTTTGAACTCTANGACGGATTTGTNGGNACTTCTGTTAGCGAGGTATCCCTNACCCAACAAATGATGAAGACAGTCAAGGCTGCAGTCTTAGCAGGATGCTCATTTGGTGATGAAGCATTCCCAATCATTAGATCGTTGATGTACATGGATGGAATGGTCTTGAAAGGTCACCCTGATGTGGATCTTATCTCATCGATGGGACCATATTTAGACGAATTTGCAACTTTAATTGACACATCAACACTGCTCGAAAGAGCACCTTCAAGAAGCAAAAAACTGGTGGGTAAAAACCGGTCTTTAATAAGAAATACAACGGCGTGATAACTATGGATAATGGGAAACAACCAACAGTCGCAATAATAGGCGCAGGACCCGGCGGTCTTGCATCAGCACTATTGCTTGCAAAGTCAGGAGTAAAGGTTACAGTATTCGAAAGGTCAAACAGAGTCGGCGGACGAAACAAAGTCTTCGAGCGTGATGGTTTCAAGTACGACTTAGGACCGACTTTTTTTCATTACCCCGAGGTGATTGAAGACATTTTCCAGGCAATTGGGCTCGACGCACATGAGGAATTAAACCTTAAAAAATTAGACATAAACTATAGATTGATATTTGGACAAGGAGGTATGCTTGACTGCACTAGCAACATCGACCAGATGGTTGAGAGAATTGCTGTTCTTTCTGGAGAGAAAAATGCACAAGGCTTCAGAAAATACCTTGAGGATAACAGGATGAAACTCGACAAATCAAAGCAGTGTCTGCAAGAGCCTTGGTTTGGAGCAACAGACTTACTATCAAAGCGAGCTATGAGGGTTGCTGGTGTTTTAAGACCACAAAGATCCGTTGCTAAAGATTTAATGAAAATATTCGATGATGACAGGCTAATGCTTGCCATGTCTTTCCAGACCAAATACCTAGGAATGTCTCCATTCAACTGTCCTAGTTTGTTTACAATGCTCGCTTTCCTCGAGTATGAATATGGAATATTCCACCCAATGGGCGGCCTAGGTAGCGTCTCTGAGCGCATGGGAGAAATCGCCAAAGATCTGGGCGTAGAATTTAGAATGGGTGAGGCTGTCACTGAAGTGATTATGGACAAGAAAACTATCAAAGGAGTTGTCACCGAAAATGGCGAATTCTACGCTGATAAGGTCGTTATGAACGCAGATTTCGCTCAAGGAATGACATCACTGTTCCCAGACAGTGTTAGAAGAAAGTGGTCCAATAAGAAAATCGACAAAAAGAAATATTCTTGCTCCACCTTTATGCTATATCTTGGCGTTGACAGGAAATATGATGATTTGCCACACCACCAAATATACGCATCCAAAGACTATGTCTCGAATCTCGAAGATATAGAAAAACATCACAGATTAACATGGGATGATCCGTCAGTGTACGTACAAAACGCGTGCGTGACTGACCCGCAAATGGCACCAGAAGGTTGTTCCACTGTTTACGCACTAGTTCCAGTTTCTCACATACATGAGAACATAAATTGGGACGACGAAAAAGATCCTTTCCGAAACCGAATTATCGAACAAATCGAAACAAAACTAGGCTTCGAAGACCTGAGCAAACACATCGTATCCGAACTTGTAATCACTCCGGAAGATTGGGGAGAGCACTGTTACAGAGGAGCTGTTTTCAATCTGGCACATGGTCTTGACCAGATGCTATGGAGGAGACCAAAAAATGAATTTGACGAAATAAACAATCTGTATTTAGTTGGAGGAGGCACACATCCAGGCAGTGGTTTACCTGTGATATACGAATCAGCAAGAATAAGTTCAAAACTACTACTCGACAGTCTAGGTATCAGACCGGATTGGAATGGTGTAGACACATGGTTCGCTAGCAGAAAGCGAAGAAGTAAAGTCAGCAAAACCAATGCTGGTCAAAAATCTGAAATCACACCTAGCAACCCTGCACAAACATGAGGTTTTCACATGCAGCAACAAGTGATTGACGAGGCCTATCTACAATGCCAACAAATATGTAGAAATGCCTCAACCACATTTTACAGTTCTTTTTCGGCATTAAGTCCGGATAAAAGACGAGCAGTACATGCTGTCTACGCGCTTTGTAGGTGGGTTGACGATATCGTAGATGGTGATGACGAGCCGGAAGTAGTGAAAAGCGAGCACCTTGCACATGAAACCGCACAACGCGACAAATTTCTCAGGGAACTACATTCTGGTAGGACCCTGTCTAACCCAGAAGAAATTCATCTTCAAAGATTGATGGCCCTTGTCTCGATTAGGAATAAGTTGCGTATGGCAAGTGAAGGCAAAATTACTCCCGACAATCATCCTGTTTTCATAGCACTACAAGACGTGTTCTCACGATTCCCAATCCGTTTACAAGATTTTGAAACAATAATCGAAGGTATGGAAGATGACTTATTTTCAGTTATGTGTAATACATGGGACGAACTACGATCTTATTGCTACAAAGTAGCATCTGCTGTTGGATTGATATTGATAGAAATATACGGCTATGAAGATAGAGCAGCAAGACTTCACGCAATCGACTTAGGAATACAAATGCAACTAATCAATGTATTAAGAGACGTGTCAGAGGACTACGAGAGAGGTAGGATATACCTTCCAATAGAGGTCCTCGCATCACACAATATCACAATAGCAGACTTATCTAATCCAAACCTACCCCGAAACCCGTCTTGGGCATCATTCATGCGAGAATACCTTGAGGTTGTCCGCAGACATCAGTCCTCAGCTGTTCACCTGTTTGATTACCTTGACCCTAGATCTCGTGTGCAGCCAAGAATAATGCTAGATGCGTACACAAAAATCTTCAATGAAATAATTAGAAGGTCAGGAGATGTGTTCTCTGCACCACTCAAATTGTCTGTTTCTTCCAAGATATCTCTTTGGATGAAAATCAACTACATGAAACTCAAAGCCAAGCTAAATACNGATTAACGGGTGGANANAATGGAATGCAATATAGGCGCAAANGGNAAAGCTGTTCGAATGCGACTTGGAATTCTAGCGGTTTTNGGAGCNATTTCTCTAGCAGGGNTTATACTNAGTGGTCTGNTTGAAGGGACTNTTTGGTGGCTAGCAGCAGGTGGCACNGCATTCGGAGGAGCGTTCGCAATCTTTGAAGCAAAGGCTGGTTGGTGCATCGTCCGAGCCTTGGGATTCAAGACTCCGCTGTGATTACTCCCACTCTATTGTCCCCGGTGGTTTGTGAGTGATATCGTATACCACCCTGTTTACTGACCCTTTCACGGTATTCGTAATTCTTGTACTAATTTTTGCCAATACATCGTGTGGGATTTGGGAATATCTTGCTGACATACCATCCATTGATTGAACTGCTCTGACTACGATAGTCTCACCATATGCTCTTACATCACCGTGCACACCTACAGAACGCACCGGTAATAGAGCCGCGAAATATTGCCATGGAATCTCCATTTTTCCTTCTGCTGCTGCCGCTTCTAGTTCTTCTTCAACAATTGCACATGCCTCTCGAACGACATGCACTCTTTCCTTCGTCAATGGTCCAAGACACCTGACTGCTAAGCCAGGGCCAGGGAAAGGCTGTCTGTCTGCAACTTTGATTTCTAATTCCCTTGCCAAATCTCTGACTTCATCTTTGTACAAATCTCTCAGTGGTTCCACTACCACGAGAGTCATGTCATCTGGCAGACCGCCAACATTGTGGTGACTCTTGATAGTGTCACGTACACCTCCGCCGGATTCTATCCAATCGGGAGCAATGGTTCCCTGAACTAGATATTTTGCTCCGACTTTTTCTTGTTCTTCTTCAAAAATTCTGATGAATAATTCACCGATTATTTTTCGCTTTTGTTCTGGTTCGGTTATACCAGAAAGAGCTTCAAAATACCGGTCCTCAGCAAATACTGTTGTTAAATTGAGACCGTGAGCCGCTAGCATTTCTTGGATCTCGTTGGTTTCATTTTTTCTCATTAGACCAGTATCGACATAAACACAGTGTAACTTGTCACCTATTGCTTGGTTTGCAATTACAGCAGCGACTGTTGAATCCACTCCTCCGCTACAAGCAATAATCGCTATGTCGTCAATTTCATCCTTCATCTTCTGAGCGGACTCTTTGATGAAAGATGTTGCATCGAACATCAAGCATCCCTACCGTTTACCTCGGCATCCATCTGTTTGACTCTGGCGATTTGGTCTAACTTGTTCTGTTTTAGTGCCGCTGCATATTTGTCATTACCGAGAGCAAGAATTTGTGTTGCGAGGTATCCTGCGTTATCCCCACGGTCGACACCGACAGTAGCTGCTGGAACACCAGGAGGCAATTGCGCAATTGAAAGAAGACTATCGTAAGGAACTCTTCCCCCGCATGGAACACCGATAACAGGTTTTGTAGTCAGCGCCGCAACAGCACCNGGTAGTGCTGCTGCTAATCCTGCCATTGCAATAAAAACCGTGCAACCATCTGCTTCTGCATCGTGAACAATCTGTTCAACAAAAGCTGGTGAACGATGTGCACTTGCGACACGAAGCTGGTAGGAAACACCAAATTGTTCGAGAATCTTTGTACATTTTTCAGCGACCGGCATGTCTGATTTAGAACCTAGTAGAATTGTTACGTCCATGAGTGGTTCGCCATAGCAGGTGGTTCATCAACGTACCGCGCGAGAAGAGCTATCAAAAAATTCTGATTTTACTTTTTCAAGGCAAAAATCTTGCCCATATCGTCTATCATTTAGTACTGACAACGCCTAAATCGACATTGACAAAGAAAACATAATTTTACCCCTGAGTGAATTGTTTTTCTGCTATCCAAATTTTTTCACCTGGACACAAAATATGCCCCCCTGAGATAATAGTGATAGTTTGACTTCCCACGTATCTACGGAACCTCCGTATAAAGTATGGGATTAACCATGAAGGAACATCTTGCAATATCCAGAGGTTTTGCCTTAATTCTCTACTCGGGTTAAGAAGCGGGATTACCTGTCTCCGCAAATCGATTATTATGCTCAGAGCTAGAGCATAGATCGCAGGACTTCCAACAACCTCTTCCAAATACACTCTCAGAAGTAAAATCGAATCTCTGATTAATCCTTGTCGTATTGCTATAGTTATAGCAAGAGGGATTGTTGACCCAGTAATTGAGCCATCAATTTCCAATAATCGGTATAATTTTTTGCTACATTCACTGGAGGGCGTAATGGATTTGATGTTGAATTCATTATTCCAACCGAATGGTTCAACCCAACGGTAATCCTGAGTTTTTGCTAGATGAAATAAGATTAATCCCCTCACATCTAATGGATAATCTATCATATGCTGCTGCATGGTGTAATTAGATTTAGAGGGACTCCTGAGACCCTTCATTGAAAATGAAAGTAACTGGCGAATCTGCTTCCAGCATAGTTCTACCTCGAGCCCTNACTCCTCTGACAATATTTTTACCGATTCGCAGCAATGGTTTTTCCGACCAGTTTCTACGGAAAATAACCGCACCCTCCACGTCAGGAATTTTTTGTTCTTCGTCCCAATCGATTCTGTATGCTCTCAAAGAGATAGCAGAGAGAAATGCTGCAGTTCGATAATTCAGAGTCCAAACCAATATTGTTAGAATCACTTGAACAATTTCAGGAGGTTGGAAGAATAAAGAAAATGCTGCAAACGGTGAAACTAGAAGTTTCAACATATCTACTCTCCCAGGAACAATAGTAGTTCCAACCCAAACAGCAAAGAGAGATAGCATGATTCCAATCGCTAAGAGTGATGTGGGCCAAAGACCGTCCATTTTTAACATCAGGATTATACCGAACGCAATCGGTAGTAATGACCATGCCATCGGGTACAGCATTTTAGGCCCAGCCCCGGGAATATCGACTTCTTCCCATTCCATGATTCCCTTACTCCCTTAATTGCAAAGGATATCATCCTTACAATAACCTATTCATCAAAAGGATACGAAAGTGTGAGATTTCTAGCAGCATATACTTCATCCACTCTACGAACTTTTGTTGTAACTGGCGCATTGTGGAGTGTTTCAGGGTCTTCTTGAAGAACTTCTACGAACTTTTTAGCAAACTCGTCAAGCGTTTCTTTAGACTCTGTTTCGGTTGGCTCGACCATCATACACTCAGGTACGATTAGAGGGAAATAAACTGTAGGTGCCATGTAACCTTTGTCAAGCAATCCCTTGGCAATATCCATCGCACCAATTCCACATTCTTCTTTCATCGGAGCCATAGATATCGTAAATTCGTGTTTTACTACATCGACTGGTGCCCCATCTACGAAATGATGTCTGACACCAGCTTTTTCCGCTTCATCTATAATTCTGTGACGCAGATAATTGGCATTCAGTACTGCGTGTTCAGACATGGTCTTGAGACCTCTTCCATACCTTCTGTAATATGCCCAACACCTGATCACTGCACCACTATTACCATGCCATTGCTGAATCTTTCCAATACTATTTTTTGGTTGGTGCCAATGATACCACCATTCTTGGTTAACAGATGTTAATTGATCTCCGGCCAATATCGGCCGTCGCTTTACAACAGGTCCCGGCAAGAATTCTGCCAAATGTGATTTGACCCCAATTGGACCTGAGCCTGGACCTCCTCCTCCGTGAGGCTGACTGAATGTTTTGTGAAGATTGTAGTGTACAGCATCAAATCCCATTAGTCCTGGGGAGGTCAAACCAAGTATAGCGTTGAAGTTAGCACCGTCGTAGTACATTTGACCTCCAGCTGTGTGAACAATTTCTGCTGCTTCCGCAATTTCTGGTTCAAAGACTCCCAATGTACTCGGGTTCGTAATCATCATCGCAGCTGTATCATCTCCTACCACTGCCCTAAGAGCATCCAAGTCTAAGCGTCCATCCTCCTGAGATGGAATCTCAACAATTTCAAATCCTGCCATCGCTGCACTAGCAGGATTAGTACCATGGGCGGAGTCAGGAACTATGACTTTGGTTCTTTCTAACTCACCGCGACTTCTGAAGTACTCCTGAATACACCTTATGGCGGTAAACTCACCCTGTGCGCCCGCAACAGGCTGTAGTGTCACAGCGTCCATTCCAGCACAAATACCTAGCATGTCCTGCATTTCGTGGAATATCGCCAATGTTCCCTGAATGTGATGCTCAGGTTGAAGTGGGTGAATATCTGCAATCCCTGGGAGTTGGGCTATCACTTCGTTTACTCTTGGATTATGTTTCATCGTACATGATCCAAGCGGGTAAAAACCCGTGTCAATTCCAAAGTTCCTACTGGACAACCAAGTGTAGTGGCGGACCATCTCGGGCTCGGAGAGTCTAGGCCATCTTGGTAGTTTAGTGCGAACTAACGAGGACGGAATTTGAATGTTCTCGGCAGGAGATATGGGGTCCGGTTGAGAGTATCCTCTTCCACCGGCTCCCTTATGTTCAAACAAATGACTCATGCTAGCACCTCCTTCACCAGGGAGGCAGACCAGACCGCTAGATGAGCTGCCAATAGTTCGATTTCATTTGCTCTAGTCTGGTCGCTGAACGAGACCAGTAACCAATTTTTCTTTTCCGGATACCATGTCGATAAATCAAATCCACCAATCACTCCTTGTGTATCTAAGTAAGAGAGGCAATCCGCCGCACTGCCGGGTAATTCTACAACGAATTCATTGAAATTAGTATTGCTGGCGTGTGGTAGCGCAATTGTTGGAATTTCGGATAACTTCTGCTTTCCAAGTTGGCAAGCGGCCATATTTCTTTGGGCTAGTTTTTGCAATCCTTCTGGACCCAACAGCGACATGTGCATTGCGCCCATTAGAGCGATAAGTGTCTCATTAGTGCAAATATTCGAAGTAGCACGATGGCGACGAATGTGCTGTTCTCTGGTCGAGAGTGTCAGGCAAAATGCTTCCTTACCGTCAACATCAATTGAGCGACCAACAATCCTTCCTGGCATTTGTCTGAGATATGCTTTGGTACAGGCGAAAATGCCGTACAGAGGGCCTCCATAAGTAATAGGAGAGCCAAGGGCTTGTCCTTCTCCAACTACAATATCTGCTCCGTAATTTCCCGGAGCCTCAACTATTCCCAAACTTACAGGGGCTACACCTACTATGAATGCTGTGTGTTCGCCAATAATCTCCTTCACTTTTGTTAGACCACCGTCGAGTATACCAAGCGGATTTGGTTGCTCAACGTAGACCCCACAAGAACCTTCAGCTTCTGCCAGTGATTCTAGATTTAGAGTTCCGTCTGAATTATGTTTTAGT
The DNA here is from genome assembly GCA_002720115.1 of Methanobacteriota archaeon. Lineage (GTDB taxonomy): Archaea > Thermoplasmatota > Poseidoniia > Poseidoniales > Poseidoniaceae > MGIIa-K1. Next base: position 31,367 of record PBGS01000036.1, on the reverse strand, counting down.
GTTTTTACCACCATGCCACTACCTTGGGTGTAGTTGTAAATTACGGATCTTCTAGAAGGAGGTATCAATTCACTTACATAAACAGTATTTTTTTGTGTAGCCTTGCGGTTGTGTATTCTGACAGAACATGTAAGCGCTTCAGCTGCAGCGGTTGACACATCATAAACTGAAAGATTGGATACCTCCAATCCTACGAGTTCGCTAATTAAGGTCTGAAATTCCCACATTGCTTGTAACATTCCTTGGCTAACTTCTGGCTGATACGGAGTATATGACGTCAAAAATTCGCCGCGAGTAACTAATTGGAATACGCTTGAAGGTACGTAGTTTCGGTTTAGACCTGCTCCCAAGAAACTAACACGATCTCCTAACGCAACATTTGCACCAAGAAGTCTTCGTGCATCTGCTATAATTTCTTCTTCCGATTGAGGAGGAGGCAGAGGTAGATCTTCATGCATTTTCACCGCTTCTGGTATGTCAGCAAATAAGTCATTCATTGATGACATTCCAATCGCTTCTAGCATCTCTTTTTCACGGCCGAGGTTCGGTAACTGGTCAACCATATAACTGCCTCATTTACCACCCAAGCGCGGAACCAACATGAATGTTGGTCTATTAAGCAACATTTTTGTTATTTTATGACGTAATTAGTACTCAAAAATGATAATTTCGTGAAACAAATCTTGCATTTGCTGTTCTTTCGATATGAGTTTTAATCAATCCATTTTGTCCAAGTCTCGTCTGAGTTTTGGTACCAATGTTCACCATTATTAGCACGGAACCAATTTGTCCCTTCTTCGTCAGCATCNATATAGTCTCCACCAGGCAGTTCCCTCCAAGAACTGACTGTATTTTCGTCAGAATCGGTATTACCTATTTCTTGGCTAGAATAATGCATTTCCGTGGACTGAGATTTTGCGATTGTTCCCATTTTTGTTGGAGCCTCCTTTGGTGTCTTGGATTTTAAATCAGGCTTTTTCCGCAATAGAACCACTATAACCGAGGCCAGGACAACAACCACTACACCTCCTATTATACCGATTATTGTCATAGTTCCCATACCCTCATCTTCACTAGAACTTTTGGAACCATCGTTTACAGTTTTACCACCGTCACTTGGCTCGTCTAGTAAGCAACCTGGGTAATTCACGTCATCGTCGAATCTTCCATCTGGTGCTACAAGTGGGCACATGTCTGCTGAAGTAGCATTTTCTACGAATATTCCTGGCCATTGCTCATTACGTGAATCATTCCAATCTGGATTACCCCAATTATCACCAAATCCATCCTTGTCGGTATCAGACCACTGTGTAGGATCGAATATGAATTGATCAGGACCATAACCAAGGCTGTCCCACTTATCTTCCGCCCAAAAAGCGTCAGGGTCAGAATAACCGTCGCCATCGAGGTCAGGACATCCGAACCTGTCTTGCGTAGATGTGCCTGCATCATTTGTGCAGTAGTCCACATTTATGCCGTCAAAGTTATCCCCAAATCCATCTCCGTCAGCGTCCGACCATTGTGTTGATTCATTGACAAATGCGTCAGCACCTTGCAAAACAGTCCAGGCAANATCTGGGTCAGAGTAACCATCACCATCTGTGTCTACGCACCCAACCCTATCGGAGGTAGAATTTCCATAGAAGAATGGACAATCATCTGGATTATTACCGGAGGGGTTGTCACCATAACCATCACCATCACCATCACTCCATTGAGTCTCATCTTGTAAGAAATCATCTACAAGGTCGGCCCAGCCGTCTGAATCAAAGTCAGGGCAGCCCTTAGCTCCTCCTTGAGTTGCAGACCCTTCTTGCAGGGGACAGAAGTCAACAGTATCCGTAAATCCATCATTATCATCATCGTTATCCTCCCTATCGTCTAGACAGCCATCAGCATCATTGTCGTTTGTTGCATTCTTTCTCCAATTTGTAATCCCGTTTTTACAACCATCGACTTCGTTGATCACGCTATCGTTGTCGTTATCATTGTCCTCATTGTCATTACGGCAACCGTCACCGTCCCTATCGCTTGACTGAGAGGAGTTCCAACCAGTCTCTCCCCTAGGACAGTTGTCGAAACCATCCAGAATTCCATCGTTATCGTCATCAGGGTCCTCATTTGAATTTTCATCTTCACAACCATCACCATCTCTATCGGTCTGGAATTCTGAAGTCCAGTTGGTTGAACCTTGCGGACAATCATCGATAATGTCACTAAGTCCATCGCCATCATCGTCAATATCACATATATCTCCAATTCCGTCTCCTTCGTAGTCTTCTTGAAGCGGGTTAACAATGTACTGACAATTATCGTCTACATCTAAAATTGCATCTCCATCATCGTCTAAATCCTCATCGATATCTCGACATCCATCTCCATCTAAATCAGATTCAGAATCTACGTCCCAATCGAGAACACCTAGAGGGCAGTTATCGTCTAAGTCTAGGATTCCATCATTATCGTCATCGTAGTCGTCCTCNATGTCGTTGCACCCGTCAGAATCATGATCTAAGGAAGAATTAGATTGATTCCAATTTATGTAGCCATACTGACAATCATCCAAAACATCATGGAGACCATCATTGTCATCGTCATTATCACATGCATCTCCTTTGTTGTCGGAATCGAAATTGCTTTGATTGCTATTTTTGGTATTCAAGCAGTTGTCAACATAGTCCGGTACACTATCACCATCTTTGTCGTGTTGGAATTTCCATACGAAAACATCAGCCCCATTTGATACCTTGGGGGAACCGCCAAACCAGACCGTCCCATTGAAGTCACCACCTGCAATTATTGAACCATCACTAAGAGTGAGCAGCGCACCCACAGTATCATCTTCACCGTTTCCACCGATGCTGAATGCCCATTGAAAATTCCCATTGTCATCAACTTGAGCGATGAAACCATCATCGCCTGNTGANGACGAATTTTTGCCCATGTCGAAACTCCCAAATGTAACATTATGTTCATGTCGTCCACCAAATTGAACTTGGCCTTTTTGATTTGCAGATAGTGATTGGACTCTATCNTCNCCTGTACCACCTGCTGAATAATCCCAAAGCTGAGTNCCATTAGCGTCAAAGCGCATGACTAAGAGGTCATAAAGGCCCCAACCAGACTTAACTTGCCCAGTCTGAGTTTTGTATGTCTCTGCAAAGACCCCACCTGCAACAACCCCACCATGTGGATGGATTATGACATTTGTAAACACTGCACCACATGGGCTTACAATCAGACATGACGAACTACCAGCGCTTTTACCCCACTTGAAATGACCTTGGTCTGAATATTTAATCAAGTAAGCAGCGAAGGTGCCCCCTGGATTTATTGAAAATGTCTGATTCCACTCCTGATACCCATTAACGTATCCAACTATGTAAACGGAATTTGTAGATTTTTCGTGAACTAGTTGAAACGGTTCAGATGTTGCACTTCCACTCGACGTCTTCGCCCATTCCCATGATTGTGTAGTGACGTTCAAATAAGCGATGAAACCCTTACGATTACCGGACTGGNTGCTGTCTACAAGAAACGTCTCATTAAATTCAGTACTGTTTTGGAACCATCCTGAAACGTAAAGATTATCATAATTATCTGCGACAATATCCCACCCTACATCCGTATCAAAACCACCGAATTTCATTGCCCAGTCAAATTGACCTGAACTGCTGTTTACCCTTGCAATCCAACCATCAAATCCTGTGGATNNAATTGTGATACCATTGAAGTCTACTGTGTCTCTTAAATATCCTGTTCCATAGACGTCGTCATTAGAGTCAACTGTTACTCCACGACATTGGTCATAGGCTGCCGCAGCTCCAGCAGAAACAGCCCACATCCACGTTCCAGTTTTAGATAACTTAGCAATCAAAATGTCACCCAAGCCGCTTGAATTGACTATGATTGAACCAAATTGAGAGACCTGCCATATAGTCCCGCACACTATAATATTGCCTTGTGAATCAAAAACCATTTCATATATCTGGTCAGTCTCTTGTGATCCCCCTGTAGCAGACCAATTGGTTATCTTCGTACGTGACATCCCAACGGCGTTAAGTGCGTTCACCTGCTCAAGAGTTAGTTCAGAATCATCGATGATTTTGGAATTAACTTCAGGAATTGTATCTATACTCCCAAACCCGATGGGGCTTTGGTTGATTGGGGCGTACGATAATAATAGACAAGCCAATATTCCCAAGGAGACCAGTCGGCGCATACCATAGCGTAAGGCGTCCTGTTCATCAAGACAGCGCTTCGATGTGAAATCAAATAAACGGCGGTCTTTGGATAACTGCTTTGACTTTTTTTCTGGGTGAAGCCACAATCATAACCTCGTCCCCGGGTTTAACGCCTGAGATATATCCCATTCCGATTCCAGTCCTTTCCATCGAGGGTGAAGGCGCACCACTTGTCAGCGTACCTATGTGGTTACCATTCATATCTTCGACAGTTTTTCCACCCCTAGGTAGTGGTCCCTTCTCTAGTTGTTTTACCCCCCAAAGTCTAGCATCATCCTCTGAATGAGAAATTACCCGACTGCGACCTATGAAATCATGATTTATGTCCAAACCAAAGGGAACATTGGTTTCCCATGAATCTCTGTGTAACAAGGAATTATCATCCAAATCTGGTGATGCGAAATCTACACCCGACAATAGGAAACCCTTCTCCAACCTCAGTGTATCTCTAGCACCTAGACCGACAGGAGTGGAACCTGCTTGGAGTAAACTGCGCCATAATGTTGGAGCGTCTTCGTTAGGGATGAATATTTCATACCCTGGCTCTCCAGTGTAACCCGTTCCTTGAATCCATCCGCTGATTTGTAAAGGATTTTCTTTTATCATGGCCCATCTGAATCTTCCAACATGATTTTCAGGCCCTAATACAGTTTCACAAATCTGCTTTGAATTTGGGCCTTGCAATGCAATTATACTGGTTGATGGAGACAAATCGTTGATGACGATAGAACCGTCATTTGGAAGTAATGAATTAAACCATTCCCACATAACTGGGACCATGCTTGCGTTTGGAACACCCAAAATTTCGTGCTCTGACACTACTGCAAATATCATATCATCAATAAGGAATCCATCATTATCCAAAAAGTGGGTATAAGCACACCTGCCTGGTTCAATTGCTGTACATTTTTGTGTTGCGATAGACTCTAGCCACTCTCTTACTTTGCGCCCCTTGAATTGAAATGATCCCATATGTGATACATCAAACAGACCAGCACCCGAACGACATGCGATATGCTCTTCAGAGATGTTTGAGTACCATATCGGTAATTCAAAACCGTGAAAATCAACAATGTTAGCATCTAAAGCAACATGCTCATCGAACAGAGCAGTTCGAACTGGATCTGGAGAGGCCATGATTAACCCCTCGTATGGTTAAGCACTAAATAATCACTGAATTATGTATTATTTCAGCTTCTTCTAATCGACCAGTTTTTACGCCCCAATCCCTCAAGAGCGATGCCCGTCAAACATCCCCAGAATATCACAGATTCAATTTCTAAATACAATAACAAAATCATCGCAAGAAAGGAAATTATCCAATGATGTACCCAAATTTTCTTGGTTCTTATGTGGAATTTTATGTTTTCTGTCACCCACCTAGTAGTTGCGAATGCGGTAACTACAGCAATAGAATAGTACGCAAATTCCATGTGACGTCATCCCAAGAAGTAGTATTTCGATTTTATTCAATATGCTACAGGAACTGGGTCTAACATTCTCCACAAGTACCAGGCCGCAGCAGTTCGATATGGTCTCCACCTTTCTGCGACATTTAGGACATCTTCCTTGGTTTTAGCATCGGGTGATAACAATTTCACAGCCTTTATCAGACCTATATCACCTACACTGAAAATATCCTGTCGTAGCAAGCCAAAAATCATCAACATTTCTGAGGTCCAAGGCCCAATTCCTCTGAAGCTGATGAAGTGCTTGTGTACATCTTCATCATCCATGTTACCAAAGTTAGGTGAGAGGAAATCTTCCGGATTTTTGGCGATTCCTAGAATGTAATCCGTTTTGGCTTTGGTTAGTCCACAGGATGCAATTTCATCATGTGAAAATTTGGCTATATTTTCAGGTGTGATACAACCAACTTTCGCATTTAGGCGATTCCAAATAGCATCAGCGGCTATAACCGATATCTGCTGGCCGACAATTGAATTGACAAACGTGACAAACAAATCACCTTTGCCTGACAGATGACCAGTTTCATATTTTTCCAGAACTGGTCCAAGAAGAGAATCCTTGAGGAGAAATTCTCTTGCAGAGTCCCACCAAATTGGCTTACCAATAGGCAAAATTATCCCACCTTTTATTTTTAATTTGAAAACGGTATACCCCTAACAATGTCGTCACCGATAGAAACTATTTCTTCTACTAATTCATCTATTGTTTCCTTTGTTATTGAAGGATTAGCAATTACTGGGCGCAGGATAACGTCATCACCAATATTAGATTGAGATAACATAAAATTGCCAGTTTTTACCAGTCTATCACGTAAATTCTTATTCAGGACGTTAGAATCAATATCGGCCACGTAATATCTTAAACACACATTTGTCCATTGCCTGCTTGACATAAGCTGTAATTTTGCCTCCGATTTTATCTTGGACTCTAAGTATTCTGCAATTTCTACATAGCTCTCGACTAGTCTAGCCCAACCTGCATCTCCTTTTTCTCTCCATGCCAAGAACAGTTTCAATGCATCATTTCGTCGCCCACATTGAAGACTTATCCTGCCCAAATCCACCTTTTCTGCGTCGTCTAAAAACAAGTAATGGGCCACATCTCCATGGGAACATACTTTTCTTAGCACTTCTGGTTTTTTAATCAAAAAGGCAGAACAGACCAGTGGTAACCCCATCATTTTATGAGAATCCCAACAGACTGAATCGGCTAGTTCAACACCATCCATTAGTCTTCTGTGTGTTGCGCTGAATAGGCATGAGCCGCCCCAGGCAGCATCAACATGCAGCCATATATCTTGATCAGAGCAAACCTGAGCAATCTCTTTTAGTGGGTCAAATGAGCCTCTTACAGTTGTTCCTGATGTTGCGATTACGCAAAATGGAGTTTGTCCATTTACTTTGCTCCTGTGAATTTCTTCCTCAAGTTTGTCAACACGCATTCTTCCATCAGAATCGCATCCTACTTTGATTACATTATCAAATCCTATACCCAGAACATTTGCTGACATTAATACTGAATAGTGTGATTCCTCAGAAACAAAACAAACTAAACTTTTACCATCAAAACCCTGCTGTTGCCCGATGGGATTTGCATGATACCTTGCACACATCATGCCTATCATGTTTCCATTTGAGCCTCCGGTAGTCAAGGTTCCATTTCCATCAGCAAAACCAACCATTTCACACATCCTTTGAATCAAGGATTGCTCGATAAGTGTCGCCATAGGTGACAATTCGTATGTATACATAGAGTTATTCGCCAGTGTAGCGATAATTTCTCCAGCAAATGCGGCGAGATTAATACCACCCCACAATGGATTCATAAATCCTGGAAGATTGGTTTTTACACTGTGTTTTAGGAATTGATCGATGTCATTCAAGGCATTCTCCAAGCCTCTACCTTCTAGCGGAATTGACAAATCTGAAATCTTCCTTAATCGTGACGGTAGGATATAATCGCTTACTTGGCTCGATCCCTCAAGGTATTGCCGAATACGAGATACAACCTCGTCGAGAAACTGGCTATCCTCGATATCTATGTCTATCCCCATTACTCCCAAACGCGGCCGGGTTTAGAACCCTACGCTGCAAAGTGCAGATATTCAGTATAATCGATGCTTCTTTTATCAAAAATCGTTCTGTGTTTGCCTTTAATGCATAATGCATTGTAGCCCAATCATTAAGGATATATTCATTCGGAAGTAGAGATTTGAGATCGTATTTTCTACAAAATCCATTGTAATATCAACAATTTGCCAGAGGCTTAGACAGCACTTCTATAGATTTATTGATAGATGTTTTCGAGCATGCCTTCCAGTACACCATGTTTGCCAATTTTTTAGCTTAGGATAAACGTCATGTATCTTGTAGATTTATTTTGAATTACATGCATAATGCATTTTGTTTTAGCAAGATTGAATAATAGGGGTTACTTCCGAGTGGATATGCTAGGCCATGATGGTTCTGCTTGGTTGGAAAGATTGCACATGCAGCTTGCCAGAAATCTGAAGGCAGCAAACTGGTCTCAAGCAGAAATTGCGGACATATTAGGGTCTACTCAATCTACAGTGTCTAGAATGGCCCACAGAGAATTACCTGAACTTGCAGGAACATCTGACGAGTCAACAGTAGACGGTTGGGCCCACGAAATTTCAATGGCGCTGAGGCAACTAGGACCAGACGCAAAACCAAGTCGAACTAGATTCGTTATGGAAATCGCCTTCGCTCCAGGCCAAGTATTGAGATTCGACAAGTCGCTTACTGGAACAGATCTTGATTCTGACCAAGAACAGACGTCACTACTCAAACGTTTGGAATGGGCGGTTTCAAGAATTGATGTGAACCGCTTAAAAACCGCCATGCCCGCTGTCGGGATGAATATCGCATGCTGTCTGGAATCATCGCGCTCAACAGCAGAAGTTGCTGCGTTTCCTGGCAAGATTACCATCGTCGAAGGAAAGATTCGTCACCATGAAACCCCGAAATTTGGCGTTTCCAAACACTTGGCAAACATGCTTATCGATGCAAGAGTTTATGATAATAAAAAAACCGCTATACTCAACATTCATCCAGGAGATGACAATGAGAATATCGAGACTATATGTGAGGAATTAGACCTCAATTTGACATTCGCACCCAAAGGTGAACTTGTGCCCCATCAAGGTATTGACGTAATACTTGACGAAGGAGCGTTTGGGTGGGAGCCTGCATTGTACATACTTGCACATAACCCACTGGAATTAGTGGATAGAATGCATCGTATCGTATCTAAGTTATGAGGTGAAAAAATGAATAATAAAATTATTGTATTTAGCATGTTGATTCCGTTTATGATGTTATCAGGATGTATTAGTGAGAGCATAGAAAAAAAATTAGAAGAAGAGCCAGAAATGCCCGAAGAATATCAATGGGAAGATGACGGAGAATTGGTAATAGTCACATACGACGTTACCGGTTTGACCGATTCTATGCTTAGTGAGTTTGAAAATCAAACTGGGTATGAAATCAGTATAACTAAACTTGAAGACGCAGGTTCCATTTTGAGCCACCTCCTTCAGTACAAAGGTGTGCAAGTTTCTGATTTAGCAATAGGCTTAGACAACACGTATTTACAAACCGCAATAGACAATGGAGTCTTATGGGAACACTTTGCAAACTTTTCCAACATATCAGAAAGCGCACTTACCCCGTACAGTGGACCTTTAGCAGTTCCTTTCGATCAGGGTTACATGTGTCTAAACTATGATACTGAAATTGTAGACGGAGAGAATATGTCAGTCCCAACAAGTCTGTGGGATTTAACTGAAGATGATTGGAATGGGAAAGTAGCAATCCCTTCTCCTGAAACCAGTAGTCCTGGAAGAGCCTTCATGACCGCTACTGTGGATTATTTTGCAAATGATGAAGACACTAATACCGAATGGACAGATTGGTGGACTGCTATGGCTGAAAATGATGCAATCATAACCACTGGATGGTCTGAGGCATACGAAACTCACTATACTGGAGGTTATGGTGAGTACACCGAAGGTTATGTGGGAGATGCTCACGTTGTCGTATCTTATTGCCATTCACCGGGTGTTGAAGCTTGGTATAATGGAAATTGGACAAAGTCTGCGGCCTTGGATTTGCCCAGAGCAGCGTTCCACCAAGTCGAATATGCTGCAGCAATTGAAGGAGGTAACCTAGACGCTGCTTCTGCATTTATCGAATATTTGTTATCTGAAGAAGTAAACGTGAATATGCCCACAGAGAATTTCATGTACTCAGTTCTAGAAGATACTGATTTGCCTGAGGATGGGGGATACAGGTATCATTCTACGATACCGGTACAACCCGCAGAAGTGACTGCGGCGCAAATTGCAGCAAACATGGAAAACTGGCTAGAGGATTGGAATACGGCGATGGTTGCTGCATGATATGAGCAACAAGTATGTTGCCCGTCTGGCTGTTGGTCTTTACCTGAGTTTGATTGTGCTGCCACTTTGGCTAGCTCTAGACCGTTTGATATGGGTTGCTGGTTTTGATGCCTATTCTTGGTTAAATTCATTGGATGAGAACTTTATTTCTCAAGGAGTGCTTGAGTTTACTATTATTCAAGCAACTCTATCTGCAATTTTGACATTGGCAATAGGGATTCCTATTGCATGGCAACTTGGAAGATATTCGTGGCCATTACAATCACTGATAAGGTCCATATTGACCATGCCATTTGTAATGCCTTCTATCGTAGCTGCGATGGGGTTCATGAGTATAATAGGAGAAAACGGACTGGATATCAGAAGCGATAGAAGTACGTGGTTCACCACTCTGATCATAGCACATGCTTGGTTCAATCTGGCACTCGTAATTAGATTCTGTGAACCTGTTTTATCGACATTAGATCCTAGTATGGAAGAACAGATGAGGCTACTACCAAGCGGTAAAACATGGTGGGGCAGATTCAGAAATTTGTGGGCGCCTATACTGATGCCATCAATCGCGGCTGCTGCTTGTATGACATTTGTTTTCTCATTCACGTCTTTTGCTTTGGTAGAATGGATTACATTAGGAGAGAATACGCTTGAAAGCATGATGGCTGATATTGGTTCATCGGCAGGCATAAAGGGGGTCATGGTCTCGAAAAATGAATTAATTCTGGGTGCATCAATAATCCAATTCTCAATTCTCATTTTTTCTTTAGGCCTAATGTCATGGCTACAACAAAGGAGACAGAGCCTTTTGCCATTAGTATCGGAAAATATAGTCAAGACACAAAACAAAAAAGGCTGGATAATTGTTTTACCTGCAATTGTTTTTGCTGTACTACCACTACTCGCAGTGTTGATCTCATCTTTTAGAATAAGGGAAGTAGACGCTGGTGGAAGTAGACAGTATTGGAGCACTGAGGCATGGAATTATGCATTCACTGCCACCAATTCCCTTCCTTCCGCTTGGGATGCATTACAAAATTCGATTGGATATGCAATAATTACCTTGTTTATCGCACTACCTTTGGGGTGGATGTTAGCACTAACAATATTTGACCTTGAAAAACGTAAACCAAGATTAGCAAGAATTCTGGACATATCGACGATGTTACCATTTGCAGTATCAAGTGTAATGATTGGATTAGGAGTTATGTTAGGTATGATAAAGATAAATCCACAGTTTTTCTATTCACTTTGGTTCACTCCAATACTTGCGCACGTTATGATTACAACTCCATTCGTTGTAAGAATCATGCTCCCCGCAATAAGGTCGTTAGACCCTTCCTTTGATGAATGTGCACAAATACTTGGTATGTCAAAGACAAAACGATTTTTCCTAATCACGATACCCATGCTAAAAGGGTCACTAATAATATCTTCAATCTTCATATTGGCTATGTCAATGGGTGAATTTGGTGCCTCATGGGTAGTAACTAGAAATTCAGATTGGACTACTTTGCCAGTAATCATAGACTCGATTAGAGCAGTGCCTTACAATAATCCCATGACCGTACCAGCGGCAAATGCTGTTTCGAGTGTTTTGATGATCATAGCGTTACTACTATTTATCTCAACAGAAAAATTCAGGCCAAAGAGGGATGGAGGGATGTTTTGATGTTTAAGTGCGAAAATTTAGCGAAATCATATGATAACATATTATTCGAAAACTTCAACCTGGTGCTAGAACCTGGGGAAATTGTAGCGATTACTGGTCCCAGCGGTTGTGGTAAGACAACACTTCTGAGGTGTATTTGCGGTTTAGAAAATCTAGATATGGGTAAAATAGTGCTAGAAAAAAAAGACATCACCGCCATTCCTGCCGAAGAGCGAGGTATCGGATTGATTTTCCAAAAACCGGTGCTATATCCGCATTTGAACGTCGAAAAGAACCTAAAATTAGCCTCTAAGAGAGGTGACATTTCCAAGGCTTTATCCGAGGTTAACCTTACTGGATTTGAGAAGAGAAATGTCTCTAACTTGTCAGGAGGGGAGGGACAAAGAGTGGCACTAGCAAGGGCATTGTTAGCAGAACCGTCTGTTTTGTTGTTAGATGAACCATTCAGTTCATTAGATGAAGATTTGTCACTTAGATTGGTATCTGATGTCAGAAAATTGCTCAAAGCAAGGAATTGCCCAGCAATACTAGTTACTCATAACAAAACCATTGCTGGTAAATTTGCAGACAAAATTTTGACTCTAAATTAGTCAAAGCAAAATATCGACCGATTCCATGAATAGATAGAACCCATGGGATTGCCTATGTACAAGCGCCCGTGGTCTCTATGGCAACGACACTGGCGTGAAAGAGATAACCGCAGGTTATTTTGGTACACGATTATTACACTGATTCTTGCTATGGCAATCCCGTATTCGGTGATAAACCAGATAATGGGATATTTTGGCCGTTCGGTTTTTGATCCTATAACCCCAATTGATTCTATGATTCCATTTGTTGGATGGTCATTTGCAGTATATGTCAGCCTGTACATTTACTACCCTGCTGCGGCATGGTTTGGTAGAAGTAGTAACCAAAGAATTCGTGAAATGTTTGCATTTCACCAAGCTCTTTTTGTCATGACATGGTGTGTTTTCCTCATTTTCATTTTATTTCCAACTGAAATTTACATACGTGACCAAATTCCTGCAAATGTTCGTTCAGGAGAAGGGTTCTGGGGATTTTGGTATGGGGACTTAATGCATAAAACTGACATGCCGTACAATGCTTGGCCAAGTCTGCATGTGACTCAGTCTTTGCTAATCGTGCTTCTACTAAGATACTGGAAAATTATCTATGGATGGAGAGAATATCTAACATGGATTGCATGGATCGGGCTTTGTATCTCGGTGATGACCACGAAACAGCATTTCTTTTTTGATTTAGTTACGGGAATCATCGCTGGGATTGCTTGCTGGTATTGGATGTGCATACCAGCTATGAAAGCAAGCCAAAATGAACAATGGTCAAAGGCATTTGACACTGATGATTAATCGAAGTCGTAAGTAATTAGAACTGTTTGATCAATATTGATTAAATCCTGACCCTCTTCATAGTCTACACTCAATTCATGTATCAGGTATGTGTTGAAGTGTAATGTATTCCACGTTTGAGCTTGCCCATCATCAACCTCACCAGTATTCCACTGACAAACATCATCTAATTCATCCGTAATTTTCCACAAAAACTCCACGGACTGTCCTCCACTAAAATCCTCTACGAAACTTGGGTTCTCTACTGTTGATGATACATCAATATGCTTGGGGTTTTCACCACCGTTTTTTGGGTTTGGATCAAACTGTAATACCATCGGATTGCTAGTAGCCTCTTCTCTCCAATCAATTCGTAAATCTACTGCGACTGTGACCTGTTTAGTGTCACTATTTCCTTTCTCATCAAAAGCGGAAAGTTTCACTTCATACATCCCATGACTACTGAAATCGATACTAATTACCGAACCTGATTTTGCTGAAAGATCAATAGATTCTCTACCATCATCGACTCCCACAGAAAAGTACTCTATTTTGTAATTTGAATCGCTACTTGAAAAATCAAATTCCACAGTGAAATGCAGTTCTGAAACCAAGTTCCCGTCGGAATAAGATTCCAGAACCTCGCCTGACAAAGAGGTATGAGTGAATTTTAGTTCAACCACCCCTTCATCATTTGACAAACAACCGACAAGAAATGAACTGATGATAAGGGTTGCCAACAGTATTGGTTTCACCCAGCCCATGCTAAGTTCTAAGTGGAATTGATATATTATTCAATTCATCAATAATCAACCTAGAATAAGTTCAAATTAAATATATACTACGATACATTAAATTGCGTTATAGCGGCTAGTTAACTTAGGGGAGGTCATGGATTCTCGAGAAATGGAAGATGCCAGTCAAGGCATCAGTGCGATGATCATATTCATCACAGTCATTCTAGTGAGTTCTGTAATCTCTGCTGCATTAATTGGTTTTGGAGAAAAAATCTTTGCCAATTCAAAAACAGACGCTCAAGAAAACGTGCCAACCACCAAAGGAATTGTCAACATACTTGTCCTAGAAATTTTTAGTGTTGGCGCTGATGATACAATACACATTGTCTTTGAAATGCCATACATTGAAGGAGATTTAAATGATGATGAGTTAGCATGGGTAGTGATGTGTTATCCCCAAAACCAAGGTGGTGGAAAACAAACAATGGCTTTCGACGAGGGAGATTTTGAAGACGCCACAGATTTAGATGGTGATGGGGCAACAGCAGCCGCAATTGATGTCTTTGAGCCGGCTGTTGCATACCGGATGATTCTACCGTTGGATGATTGTGATCTAAACAACATCGATAAGGCTTCACTAGTTTTAATGGTTGAAAGAGGAAAAACCATGGAATGGCAAATGCATATTGGGGACGCTCCATACCAAGGGCAGGATTTGAATTGAGGTGATAATGTGCGCAGGCTAAAGATCAATTCAGATACAAATTGTACTATTGGAATAGGTGCTCTAGTGGTATTTATTGGAATGATTCTACTCTCAGCAATAATATCATTCACAATCATAAAAGTAGCAGAAGAGATTTCCCAAAACACCGAAAACACTGCAGAAGATGTCAGAAGAGATTTCGCCAATTCAGTTCTTATCACTGGCGCGTGGGTCTATGACAATCAGGATGACATGCTATTCATGATGGAGTTTGGCGCAACCGGTGAGCAAATAGAACGAGAGGACGTTATCTATGTTCTTACATGCACAGAACCCGACGGAACTTTCCACTATCGCTCAGCGGAGTTAGGTGACTCGAAAGGAGGGTCGCCGATTTTCGTTTGGAAGGTTGGTGAGGATAGACCAACCAATGCAAACAATAATGTAAATAATTTTGAGCCAGGTGCACGATATTTCTTTACTTTAGATGGTGGAACACAAGCTAGCCCTGGCGGTGCTGCTGGTGAATGTGGACCACCACACATGGACACACATGGAATTAGTGCGAATCTTTGGTTACACATACCGAATGGACCTTCAACACATCAGGTATTGTCACTATCAAACGGACGTGAGATAGGGTCTCAGATTATCTGAACAATAAAATCACAACAAACTTGCGATAAGCTCAGGTTGCGTGAGGTAGAAAGTAAGAGCGACTCCCGCCATCATCATCATCCATGCGCCTATGGCCTTGATTAGTCCTGTCGAACGCCTCAGAATGTTAATGAAACGTTGTTGTCCCAAACCTACGATTGTCGTAACTGCAATCATTAACAGGCTAACTGAGAGCATTAACCCTCCAAGTCCTGTCCATGTGGCGGCTCCACCAATCAGTGCTAGATAAGCGATAAATGGAATAACGGCAGCAGCGGTGCAGTCAATTGACGCAGCAGAGTAACCTATTCCCCAAAGGTACATATTTCGTTTTGGAGTAAATCTCTCATCCATTTCAGTCGTAGAATATTTATCCACTAACTTCTGAACAAATCCAAGCAGATGAGCGGTGCCCCCTGTTAACATGAATGCACCAAGCACGATTAGTAAAATTGCTACTGCCAAGGCAAAGTAGTGTAAAACTCCTGACAAATTCACAAAACTCCCGAGACCGAGAATCACAATTCCAATCACAGCAAAAAATGTGAGTTGACCTAGAGCGGCAAGCCCACCTAAAATCCAATGAGCGGGCATTCTACTTTCCAGTTTACCAGCTTCAATTAGTTCGTCTTCTCGCTGGCCTAGACCAACATAGTACGAGATATATCCAGGTAGTATAGGAAAGGCACAAGGCGAGAAGTATACAAGTACTCCTAACAACAATCCCATTGTGAATATCGCACCTGCAGAGCGATCGACCTCAGCAAGAGAGAACCTCATATCCTCAGCATCACCCCTTGCCGCAGCAAGGACTGCGTTATCGAAGTCATCCCATCCACCAGTTGGAGTTCCTGAACTTTCTTTTGCAACTATGAATCCTTCGTGGTCAATAACCAAAACAACCGGTATAGCTTGTGCCTGATATTCTTCTACCATATCGCCTCTTGTAAATTCGATTATTTCCCAACTGATTTCTCCCTCAAGAGTGGTTTCGATAGTGAAATTAACTGACGTATTTTCTATTATGGTTAATTCAATTCCTTCTACATCAACATCTAAATCATCATTGTCATGGAGTCCTTTGCCAACATCAAAGCAAGAAACCTCTTTTTTGGAACCATTAACTTGTGCTTCAATACAATAGGTACCATCATCTAAGTCAACCTCTGATGAATTGAATCCGGAGTGTATTACCTCTGATTTTAGAACAGAATTNGTATCTCCTGTACCTACAAGCCAAGGCATGTGNGATGACGAGGATTCATCCCCAAACGTGTCATTAAGCATATCTAATGATTCTACAGAGTACCACATTCCAACCGACACGACAATTATGTCATAATCCCCGTCATATTCCCTCCAGTCATCGATTTCTTTTTCCAAGTGTGCTTGGACAAGGTGGCAGTTAGCACAGTCAATCGCCATGAAATCGAGAACGATGACTTTACCTCTATGCTCAGATAACTTGAACCAACCAGTTTCGTTAACCAAGCCAGATTCTTCAACAGTTCGATTTAGGGTATCAATCTCAAAGTCCGGGGCTTCTTCTATCCGNTCTCTATCCACTCCATACCCTGCAGATGCAAAATCGAACATTGACAACCCTGCATAGCCAATGATAGAAAATAGAATTAATCCGATTCCTAATGCCTTCCAAGTTGTTGAATCTCTGAAAACTCCGAGGTCAATCCCGAACTTTTCTTTCAGACCCATGGCACTAGGGTGTCAAGGAGGAGTTATCAAACTCTCGCAGAAGTTGATTTTTGATTTATTGCAATATCGATTTAGGCTTTCCTGCCCACAATACAACACGAAAGCAAATTCCTCCAACAATCACACCNACTGCCGCACACAAATAAAGCCAAACAACCTCGTCAGCACCAGCAATTGTTGCATCTATCAAAACGTACAGCAGTAGAACAGAAGATACTGCCCCTATTGCTCCACTTAACCCAAGCCCGGCGGCAACCATGCCTACCCTCTTTAGCAGGTTCACGTCAATACGTAAGCGAACATACACATAAGCATTGAGGGATAGATTTATCCGGCGTGCTCTAAATCTCTCGACATTGCATACAANCGGTATAGGGCGTCATTATCAACCAACCATTCCACTACTTTCTCCGGTATTGAAGCGGACATGACTTCTTTTTGTGCTTCTGTTTCATAAACTGTTGACAACATCTTCAACGTGGCCCTTACCCGCCAACCTTCGTANGATTCCCTATCTTTCATTTCGATCCACTCTGTTTCGAAATTAGATTTTTCATACAAATTCTTAGTAGTTTCATCACTGGTAACTAATACTCCATCTCCATGGTATTTTCTTGCATGTTCAACCCAGTTTGGTGGNTCATTAATGTCTGGAATCTTTACTATTTTTGCCTCTCTTTCTCCCAGCCATATCCTAATCATTTCTTCTCNTTCGTCAGCACTCCATGGATTGCTAAAGCTGGCTTCAGCATTACTGGAACCAATTGCAATCACTGTATCTCCCCGAGACAATGCTTCGTCCACTAAAAATGCATGACCCTTGTGAAATGGTTGAAATCGACCCAAGACTATATTCATAGAAATCACTTNAAGTATGATTCAACATCTATTNCCGGTAAATNCATGCCAAAGTCGTTGAANCAAGAAATCATCCTCTTNCATCCCTCAACCATCTCTGAGACCGGTGTTGTACCCATGCTACCTACTCGAAACATCTTTCCTTTCAGGTGGTCTTGAGCACCTATGACTTGGGTTGAGTACTGTTCTTTGAGCCTTGTACGCCATTCATCATCTATTCCTTCAGGATACATTATAGCCGTGACTGTAGATGAGCGAAAGAATTCATCNGCAAGCAAATCAAACCCTAAGTCAATAAACAAATTCCGTACACCTTTGGCTAGNTTTGCNCACCTCTTCCACCTCTGTTCAAGACCTTCTTCCTTCAATTCTTCGAGTGCTACAGCCCAACCCATGGCTGCGTTTATTGCTGGAGTCCATGGTGTTTGATCATCGTCACCTTTCTTTAGTGCAGGAAGTATATCCAAGTAAAAAGTAGGGTTTGAGTCATCTTGGTTTCTAATTGCTATGCATCTATCAATGAAATGCTGATTAACTGCAATAGCGGCAATNCCGCTTGGTCCTGCTGTACATTTTTGNGCACCCATAACCACGGCCTCTGCCTTCCATTCATNCGGATGGACCGGTAATCCTCCCACACTTGTGATACCATCTAAAATAAACGCAACATTATGCCTTTGACACATCTCTGCAAGCTCGAGTGCNTCTTGAGTAATACCAGATGAGGTTTCGTTGTGACAAATTGCGAGCGCTTCCCAATTACCTCTCGCCAATTGCTCTTCAATTTCTCCAAAATCAAATGCACGGCCCCATTCATACTTCAAATGTTTAACATTACAAAACCTAGAACCCATCTCTGCAACCCTTTCACCAAACTTCCCGTTTGTTGGAACTAAGACTCTATCATTTGGTCTGAAACGATTAGCCATCACCATTTCCATCGCAGCAGTTCCAGAACCAGATACTGTAATCACTTTGTAGCCATCATCACCTGACCAAGATTCTGATTTTCTTTCCGGGGATGTTGGTGANAGATTGAATGCATACCTAAGTCCACTGTTTAAGCGAGCCATAACATCCCGGAACTCGGAGCCTCTGGCTGTGATTGCCGGCGTTGCCATAGCGTCTAGACAACTCTGGCTCATTCTTACCGGCCCAGGGACCAAGAAACAATCTCCATTATGCCCCATACAACAACCGAGTGGCTCTTGGTTCAATAATTGCACTACAAACCGTGTCAGTCAATAACCAAAACTGCTTGGCTATGTATATGCTAGTGGTTGGTATTGCTATGTTGCAAGGCGCCCGCCATGAGCACATGCACTCAATTACACATGCAGCACAGAATCTCGACATACAAATCGAAATTCGCGAACTACGGAAGGCTACCGATGTCGATGGTGTGGACGCTATTATTCTTCCAGGTGGAGAATCAACTGCAATGAGAATAGCCAGTAAATCTGAGAATCTCTACGGCCAAATTTGGAAAACAATTCAATCACAAAAAACTCCCGTACTCGGTACATGCGCTGGAGCAATTCTGTTGTCTCAACAGGGGCTAATTGAAACGAAAATAGAAAGGAATGCTTTCGGCAGACAGAAGGAAAGTTTCCAGTCAAATATTAAAGTTGGAATAGGAGAAGATGATAAATTTCAAGGCGTTTTTATCCGGGCACCAAGATTCCTACAAGGGAGTAATTTCCCAATTGCATGGTTAGGAGACGAGGTTGTTGGTGTACTAGAAGATAACATTATGGCATTGACATTCCATCCCGANTTGACGGAGGATTTCCGATTCCATGAGTGGTTACTCATACAAGCAAAGGCTCAAGTCTGACAAAAACAAACCGTTTAATTCAAACCTGTTTAGGTNAGCGGGATTGTTGTGCACCTCCAGATGGCAAGTGAGATATCACCCCCCGAAGCGGGCGAAGCTGAGGGATGCATACAATGTCAAAAGGGTAGTAAATTAGTTCTATTCGTAACTGGTAAATGCCATTGGGGATGCGATTATTGCCCTCTATCTGATAATCGCCGTGAAACACCAGATATGTTTGCGAATGAAAGAAGATGCTCTACNTTCGATGAAGTGATAGAAGAAGGTAAGGCGATGAGAGCAACAGGCACAGGGATAACCGGTGGAGACCCTATGCTCGATTTCAGCAAGACTNTTGAGGCAATCAAACAACTGAAAACTGCATTTGGAGAGGNTCACCACATACACTGTTACACTTCGATACCTATCAAAGACGAACAAGCAAAGGCATTAGGTGAGGCTGGATTAGATGAACTTAGATTNCACCTACTAGATTTGAGCATTAANAGATANCANAATAGCATTGATTCGGCTAGAAAACATGGCATCTGTGTAGGTATTGAACTACCTGCGGAACCAGATAAGGAAGACAAACTGATGGCGTTGTTACATGAGCTTAACAACTCTGGTGTTCAATTCTTAAATTTGAATGAGCTTGAGATAACGGTGGGTAATCAGGGCAATATGGATGTCAGAGGTTTCAACTTAGCAGGAGGAATCACTGCCGCTGCAGAGGGTTCATCAGAATTAGGAATACGTCTTAAAAAGGCAGCAAAAGATATGAGTTTTCATCTCAAATTCTGTACTGCAACCTACAAGGATGCTGGCCAATTGCGTAATAGGTTCAAACGGCGTGGTGAAGCAACATTACGACCNTACGAAATATTGTCTGATGATGATACTATCGTATTCGGCGCAATTCCTTGCTCCTTGGAAGACGCATCNGATGATGTANTNGAGTTAAGAGAAACTTTAGGTTTGATGGACGGATGGATAAGATACGATGCCTCAACACAAAGAATTGAGATGCCTTTATCTGCAGCAGAGGACATTGCTGAACACCTCACTGTACCGGTTCAGATGGTCGAAGTTCATCCCACNCATGAAAGACTGGAAGTAGGCATCGTACATCTAAATGAACAAAGNTAACAGGGATTAAAACTGGTGTTTATACTAGCCTGAATTTAGAATTTAACAATGGGCATAGATGTTGTTTGGTTCAAAAAGGACTTGCGCGTCCATGACCATTTACCACTCATTGATGCATCCAAATCAAGTAACAAAATTTTATGCTTGTACGTAATTGAAGATGAACGATTTCAACTTGATGACACTGATGACATACACATACAATGGGAGATGGATAATGCAATTGAATTATCTAAATCTCTCCAATCAATTGGAGGAAGCCTCCATTTCAAGGTTGGAGATATCATAGAAATATTTGAGGAAATACACTTCAAGCACAAAATCGNGAGGGTTCTATCACATGAAGAAACAGGGAATTCTTGGTCTTACAAGAGGGACATTAGGTTCAATCGATGGTGTGGTTCAAAAGGAATACAGTGGCTAGAATTTCCAACAAATGGTATAATCAGAGGCTTAGAGGACAGGGACTTTTGGAAAAAAGAGCGAGATAAGCGAATGAAACAAAATCTCGAGGATCCACCAAATCTCAATAATTGCATAATTTATNAAGATAAAATTCCTGATTTGAGCGAATTTGGGATTGAAGCAAGGGACCTAGATTACAGACCTGAACCTGGTACTGAAGCAGCATTGTCATTGTTAGAGAGATTCCTATACCAAAAGGCTAAGAATTTCCAGTGGGGAATTTCAAGTCCTGTAAACGCAGTTAAGTATGGATCTGGCCTCTCTCCCTATTTCACAGTGGGTGCTATTTCAATGCAAAGAGTCGTTCAACTCACCAATGAAAGAATGAATGAAATCAAAGGTGACAGATCCTCTGTNGATGACGCATCTGCATGGCTGCGCAACCTTGCATCTTTTAGGAAAAGACTTGCTTGGAGGTGCCATTTCATGCAAAAACTGGAAATGGAATCTAACCTCGATATAGTAGCTCAAAACCAAATTATTGACAGAAATTTGGNNAGAAAACTAGACTCCGAGAGGTTCAATCGTTGGATNAACGGGACTACAGGATGGCCATTTTTGGATGCATGTATNAGGCAACTAAAGAGAACAGGGTGGATCAATTTCAGGATGCGTGCGATGATAATGTCATGCGCATCATACAATCTGTGGCTTCCTTGGNGAGAGTGTGGCTGTTACTTAGCAACACAATTCATCGATTACGAACCGGGGATTCACTGGTCGCAAGTTGGGATGCAATCCGGTACTACTGGAATCAACACAATAAGAGCTTACTCAATGACCAAACAAGGTAAAGACCAAGATTCTGAAGGTAATTACATACGAAAGTGGGTTCCTGAGTTGTCTAACGTTCCGACTAAATATATTCACGAACCTTGGGGGATGCCGTTGGAGGTACAACACTCCTCATCATGTATTATCGGAATAGACTATCCCGAACCGATTTTAGATGAGGTAGCNAGTCGNAAAGAAGGTGTAAAACGTAGTTATGCAGCCCGGTCATCAAAAGAATCCAGAGAGCAGTCAGAAGCTGTACTGAAAAAGCACGGGAGTAGAACTAGACCTCGGAGAAGAAAAAAAAGCAATAACAANTCTGTACAGACTAAATTATTCTGATATCACTGCTCTGATGCAACTACTACCCTGACAGGTATCAAAACTCTGTCTTTGTACATATATCCAGCCTCAAGTTCATCGATAACTTGGTTTGCAGGATAATCATCGCTAGGAGGAAGTGTTGTGATTGCTTCCATCTTTGTAGGGTCGAATTTCTTCCCTTTTGCTTCAATTTTTGTTACACCATCACTTGTTAATTCTGACCACATTTTGGAACGTATCAGTGTCAAACCTTCGTCAGAATTAATCGATAACGCTCTATCTATGTCTGCTAGCACTGTTAACATTTTCCGCGCCATTCCCATACCGCCATATTGGATTGCAATCGCCTTTTCAGACATCAAACGTTTCCNTACATTCTGTATTTCAGCATCTCTGTAGCTGATTTCTTTCTCAGCCTTCTCAGCCCTGATAATCGCTTCTTCTAAAGGGTCAACTTCTTCTGATTCTGTTTCGTTGAGAATTTCATCTTCTGCGACATTGGCATCTGTATCTTCAACAATCACATCCTCGTCTTCCATGGACTGGCGAAATGGAGCCTGTTTTTCAATATCACGAATCCAGTAGCCTCTCTAGATTCCAATCTCCATGCCCCCACATTTTGGCTTCAAGGTGTTCTCTCCCTAGAATTTGAACATAACCTTGTGTGTTTACAGCGTGGTGCAACAGCCTGGAATTACGGTCATGTGCTTCGAAAGTTGGGATTATTCTAGGGTCTTCACTCTGCTCNAATGTTTCACCCATATCTTTCCGTCTCTGCATCCAATCTGCACATACCTTTTCTGCATATTCGGATTCACTCATCCGCCCCAGGTTTGTTCTAATTTCATTCCATAACTCTGAATCATACATATCCTCGACGTTTTCAAATTCACGACCTACTGCGTTTTCAAGATAAAGGAAACATCTGCCTTCCCACGCTTCCCAATGACCTATNCTTACCCATTCCACAAGCTTCAACAAAGCATCATACGCATNATTTTCATGTANNACAAACTTGACACTTCCACTTCCGACGATATGGTCTGATAAATCTAGGAATTCCGCTTCACAGTCAATGTCAAAATCACGAGACAACTTCTCGTCAATAGGGGGTCTTACATAGCGAAGTGAACTATTTTCCATACCCTCCACAAACTCTGACCAATCCATTTCCAAAATGGATGTTAAAGCCTGGCCATCGACCAGATGCAGACGCATCTCTATTCCCATGTTNGCTGCGAATAGGTGATAGCATTCAAGAATACCCATCCACCCGTAAAGGTNAGGGAGGGTGTTGTATGGCTACAATCAAAGAGCAAATTCAAGCCCTCTATGACGAAATTCACAAAACTCAAAAGAATAAAGCAACGAATGCTCATATTGGAAAACTTAAGGCTAAAATCGCACAATTGAAACTCAAAGAAGAGAAAGCTGCTGCGTCTGCAAAAGCATCAGGTCCAGCAAAAGGTTTCGAAGTCAAAAAGTCTGGTGATGCGTCTGTAGCGCTTGTTGGATTCCCGTCAGTAGGCAAATCAACACTGATTACAAAGGTTACAGATGCTAAATCAGAAGCCGGAAACTTCGCATTTACNACTCTAACATGTATCCCTGGACTTATGGAACACAGAGGGGCAAAAATACAGATTCTAGATTTGCCCGGTTTAATTAAAGGAGCCGCTGAAGGTAAAGGAAGGGGAAAGGAAATTCTTGGCGTTATCAGGTCATGTGACATGGTTTTGTACATTGTAGATCCATTTCAAGATTCACACTTCCAAGTACTGCACAGAGAACTTGAAAATGCTGGCATTAGATTNAACAAAACCAAACCCCCTGTTTTCGTAAAACGTGTAGATAAAGGGGGCATTGATGTTAGAACAACCGTAGAACAGACGCACCTAACCCCTGAGGAGATGGGAGATATAATCCGCTCATTTGGATACACATCCGCAATTGTGACACTTAGGGCAGATACCACAGCAGAAATGCTCGTCGACACAATGGTTGGTACGAGAGTTTATTCTAAATCTGTGATAGCGGTNAACAAAATAGATATTGCAACAGAAGAGGAAATNGCGAGCGCCGAGAAAGCTCTGCCACAAGATTGGCCTATAATGCGAATCTCTGCTTACAAAGGTACGGGGTTAGATAAACTGAAAGATTTCATTTACGATAATCTTGGATTCATGAGAATTTTCCTAAAACCTCAAGGCCAAGAAGCNGATTTGGAAGAGCCTCTAATTGTGAAAGATGATTCCACTGTAGAGAATGTTTGTAATAACCTGCATCGAGATTTCGTCAGAAAATTCAGATTCGCTAGGGTCAAGGGCCCGTCGGCAAAATTCGACTGGCAGCGTGTTGGACTCGAGCACAAGCTCAAAGATGGCGACTTACTATCAATTATCATCAAAAGATAGTTCTGAACTTCTAATGAAAACAAAATGACCGTAGAAGCCTGTCTCCTTCAAGGCCCACCCCACCCGGATAGTCCACATACACCGTAGCAACCCCCACCACTACTAAAAAATGAATCAATCAATATGGNAAAGAGGGTCAAAGCGAGAACAGAAATCAAGATGAAAAACTTGGCCACGTCCCACTTTCCCGAACTAGCGCTCAAGGAAAATATGGACCCAATTACAAAAGATAAGGTACCCAGCATGCCACACATACCGTCATCNGATTGAATCGCAATAATGAACGACATAAAGGAGAATAAAATGAACNTCATTCCTATTGAAAGGTATGTATGTTTGTCTGGTTCTATGTCTATCTTTGAAATATCAATTTCATATGGATCGATTGTTGTGCTATGTGGAGGATTAATATCTATTGTCAGTTTATTGTTTTCTAACTCACGGGTCAATTTTCTCCTATTCTCTTCTCCCATCCTCTTATGATAGTTACAATATTCAGAACCACCTCTTTTTCCTTTTTTACAGTCTCCAAAGACGCACACGTGAGACAATTTTTNGATNGTCGCCTCTGGATTACTCGAATCATGGTCAGTGATGTGAGACCCTGATTCTGCGTCCATTAAGACGATTATTATTCACTTGAATCTATTAAANTATAGCCGGATTTACTGAATTAAAAACTTCGATTTTTTNNCATCCAAAAGTCACTAGAGCATAATTTCATATCGATTTTTTTGCAGTCCTGTGTACTTTCTCAAAGAATAAATGGNAGCAAGTGATTCAGAGTAGGGTCTATCGTCATAAACGGGAAACATAGCAGCACACCATATGCCAGAACCACTGCCGGATTTTGGCAACATCCGCTTTGATGGTACGTTAAGACCCTCACAAGAAGCGGCATGTAAGGAAATTGTGCCGCAATTAGATAATGGAGAGACTAGGCTATATGTCGTCGCCCCGCCTGGGTCTGGAAAGACTGTTTTAGGACTATACGTTTGGTCAGACTTGGTCAAGAAACCAGCATTGGTTTTATCACCTAATTCAGCAATTCAAGCACAGTGGGCAGCACGAACCTCATTGTTCGACCTTGATGGTAAAGATGATTTTATCAGCACAGACCCTAAAAATCCGGGATTATTGACTTCATTAACATACCAATCTGTTACTGCACCGGGTAAAGGTGGAGAAGATATCGAGAAGATGGCTCTGCTTCTTTGGTCTGAGAAACTAATTGCAGAAGGTGAAGCGCACGACCATTTGTCGTGCGAAGCATGGCAATTAGACCTAAGAGAAAAAAATCCAGAGTATTATGAAGAGAGATTGGGGGCCTACAGGAAAAAAGTCAGAGATGAGATTTCAAAGCAAGGCAATGCAATCTCTATTTTAGGGGAGAGTGCAAAAGCTAACCTTGAGAGATTGAAGGNTGTTGGAATCGGCCTAATTATTCTCGATGAATGTCACCATCTGATGCATCACTGGGGGCGTATTCTAGCTGAAGTCAAAGAAATGTTTNGCAATCCAGTTATTCTAGGATTAACCGCAACCCCACCTGTTGCCGAAGATTTCGACGAGATTGATTCTTCGAGATATGAGGAGTTTTTCGGTCCGGTGGACTACGAAGTACCCGTTCCCGCACTAGTGCGNGAAACCAACTTAGCACCNTACCAAGACTTGTGTTATTTCGTAAGACCCGACTCAAAAGAATTGCAGTATATTGCAGGGGTTGATTCAGAGTTTGAAGAGTTGCTAGNTGAATTAAGAAGCAAAGATATTCAGCGTGAATCAGACCGAGTCCAAGATTTAGACACATGGGTTTTCCAATCATTNCAGGAAAGAAAGTCCCCCGGCGGTTCAACTATGAGTTGGAGAGATTTTCACAAAAAACACTCAGCATTTGCCGATGACGGACGCAGATTTTTGCAATTACATGGCTATCANTTACCAGATGATGTGCCAAACATTGCAATCCTTGATTTCGATGAATCNTGGACAAGAATNAGCATGCTACGAACAGTACTAGACCGATATGTACGCTACGGCTTGAGACGTTCTGAAAGTCAAACAGACCACNCATTATCTGACTCAGTAGTTGCTAGATTGAGACTTCTCGGAATACAAATCACAGAAACCGGTTCNAGACCTTGTGCATCACCTGCTGGNAGGGTAATGGCNTACTCTTCATCAAAAATTTCAGCCCTTGAAAAAATTGTTTCGGCAGAGAGAAGGGCGTTAGGGGAATCGATTCGAATTGTGATCGTAACAGATTTTGAAAAGACATCCGCCACGTCCCTAGTTGACGGAATTTTGGATGATGAAGCGGGTGGAGCGATTGCAGCATTCCGCTCAATGGTATCGCATGGGGAAGGAGATTCTCTAGACCCTATTCTGATGACTGGAAGTACTGTGTTGATCGATGACGACTTATTTGAAAGGTTCATTGGAAGAGCAAAACAATGGGTTGAACAAAATAATTTGGACATCAGATTCGAAAACCAAATGAGAGAAGGATACCATGAAATTCAAGGAAAGGGGAAGAATTGGATTCCTCGTTATTATTCAATGATGATTACGGAGTTTTTCCAAGAAGGACTAACAAAATGCTTGATTGGTACTAGAGGGTTACTTGGCGAAGGATGGGACGCTTCGCGAATCAATGTGCTTGTAGACTTGACAACCGTAACCACTAGCATGAGTATCAATCAATTGCGTGGCCGCTCAATACGTCTAGACTCTAATTGGAAAGATAAGGTTGCAAACAACTGGGACATCGTTTGCTTAGCTGAAGAATTCACCAAGGGATTCGATGATTACGAGCGTTTCAAGCGAAAGCACGAGCAATTGTACGGCGTTTGTGACGATAGTACTATTGAGAAAGGAGTAGGTCATGTTCATGCAGCATTCAATGATGCGAAACCAGAAGGTGTGAACGAAGGCATGGAATTGTTTAACGAAGAAATGTTAGAAAGAGCAAAAAATCGAGAACATGTCAGAATGCTATGGAAAATTGGTGAGCCATTTGATGTCAAATCGAGTTCAGCAGTTGAAGCGAAATTGGGTTCTGGATTTGCAGGTGGTTTCAAGTTCGGAATCAACAAGCGCCCATGGACTGAAGAATCATTGATGCTTGAAATCTCCAAAGCGATTATTGACACTTTAAGTGATCTGGCAGAGATTGATAGAGATTGCAAAGCATCTGGAGGAGACAGAGGTGGAGGATGGATTAGATACCATCTTGAACACGCCTCTGAAGAGGAAACTGCGAAGTTCACTAAGGCACTTGAGGAAGTTCTAGGGCCGCTTGAAAATCCTCGCTACATCATCAGCAGACCTGCAATGCACATGCGTGACACGTGGTTGTCAAAATTATTGCCAGAGGTCGTGGCTAAATTCCTGAGACGTGCGGAAAAGAATATCGAAATGTATCACACAGTTCCCTCAATTGTAGCGAATACAAAACAGCGTGCGGAGGTATTCAAGAAAAACTGGGATTATTACATCGGTAAAAGTGAGTTGACATACTGTAGAAACGATGAAGGAAAACAGTACGTCGAAGAAATTCGCAACAAGGGATTAGTTCCGAAGAATAATATTCACAGAAAGGACGTATATCTGTGATTAATCCCATATACCCATGTCCATTTTAGCATCTTCTGATGCGTGGACTTTCGGGTCCCACCTTGGAGACCATACCAGATTGATGTGAACGCTTTCAACAGCATTCAGTGCAGCACGATGGGCAGCAGCCATTATCTCTGCAGCTGCTGGGCACCCGGGGCTGGTCAATGTCATGTCAACTTCAGCGTGTTGCACTCCATCTTTATCTTCGAAACGAACATCATAAACCAAACCTAACTCAACGATTGAAAGTTCCAATTCTGGATCTTCTACCTCTTCGAGAGCGGTCATAACTTCTTCTTTAGTACTCACAAAATCTCCTCCTTAATTCTGTTTTGAATCATATCAAACATGGTTCTAAAACCGTTTGAACGAGAAGGGGTTAAACTAACCAAAATTCCAGCCTCTTCAGCAAAGTTTGGAGTCAATTGCATCACGGTTTCGGGTGAATTACCATTAACTGCAATGGAAAGGATTCCTTGCAAACCTTGAACCATTCTTGCATCCGCAGCCGCACGTATCCAAACCATACTTTCGCGAATATTTACTTCGATGTGAGCAACTGATTGACATCCTCTTACCAGATTTGAGTCACTCCATTCATCAAATGGTAATTCATCTACTTCATCTGCAAAATCCATCAAAACTTCAAGCCTTTCAAATTGGTCTTCAATTTCTTGGAATTCGTCAATGATTTCTTGAATTGAAGACGGCCAAGTCATGCCATTGCCTCCAGTACACGATCGATTCCAGACAAGAGTGCATCTGCGTCAGATTCATCATTGTAAATGTAGAAAGATGCTCTGATTGTGCCATTTACTCCTAACTTTTCCATTAATGGTTGAGCGCAATGGTGGCCAGTTCTAACCGCTATTCCCTGTGCATCAAGTAGCCTTGCAAAATCTTCTGGGTGAATTGTGGGATGTGTAAATGAGACTACAGCGGCATCTCCTGGATTAAGGGACGAATAAACAGTCATCCCTTTTTCAGTCAAATTTTGTGAGACATTTCTTGCAATCGCTAATAATCGCTTGTGATGACCTTCAAGGTCTACATTTGATATCCATTCCAGCGCAGCTGCCCAGCCAACACCCTCAGCAATTCTTGGGGTTCCAGCCTCAAACTTGTGTTCATTTGATTGGTAAGTCGAACCCTCTAGTGTAACGGTTTCAATCATATCCCCTCCGCCCATGAATGGTTTCATCTCTGCAAAAGCGTCAGCACTAATCAGTAGGGCACCTATACCTGTAGGGCCACACATCTTGTGCGCACTGAATGCAAGGAAATCCGCTCCAAGTTCCTTGAAATCAATTAATTCATGGGGGACAGCTTGTGCGCCATCAATCAGTATCCTTGCTCCTGCATCTTTTGATTTGGCAATAATTTGTTCAACCGAATTTCTTACACCTAGAACATTTGACGTATGGACAACACAAACTAGTTTCGCTCCAACCAATGCAACTTCTAGAGCCTCCATGTCAAGTGCACCATTTTCAACAGGTACGAATCGCAATTCTATAGCGATTCTTTCGGCTAACATTTGCCATGGCACAATATCACTATGATGTTCCATCTCCGTTAGAACCACCGCATCGCCTGATTGCAGATTATACTCTCCCCATGCTCTAGCAGCTAGGTTTATGCCCTCGGTTGTACCACTTGTCATAACAGCGTAGTCTGCATTGTACCTTTGTTTGAGTATTTTCCTACACGCTTCATATCCTTCAGTAGCTTCACCAGCGAGAGTATGTACTGCTCGATGTACATTGGCGTTTGATGAAGAATAATAATTCGACATAGCGTCTATAACACAAGATGGTTTTTGTGTTGTCGCTGCGTTATCCAGATATACCAATTTCTTGCCATTGACAAGTCGCTGAAAAATCGGGAAATCTTCCTTCATACAATCACCCAGCAATCAACCTGTCTAGATGATTCAGTAATCCATTTCTCAAATCAGTAAGTACGTGTGCATTTTTAACATGGCGGAATGCGTCCATCAGGAAGCCTTCGACAATAAGAGATGATGATTCCTGAGGTGACAAACCCCTTGATGTAAGGTAAAATATCTGTTCTTTATCCACAGGAGCGCTTGCTGCGCCATGGGCAGCCTTTACATCATCAGCTAAGACTTCCAGACCTGGAATTGCTTCTGCTAGGGCCTTCTCTGAGAGAAGAAGATTCCTGAATACCTGTCCAGCATCACTTCCGTCAGCACCATCGCAAATTTTTAGCATTCCTGTACCAATAGATCTAGAAGAGCCATCGCAGGAAGCATGCATGACCAGTGAAGATGTTGTATAGCCAACGGAGTGCTGAATCTCAATATGATGGTCATCATTCCTTTTTGCATTTCCATTGGAGGCGATTCCACATCGAAGGTCGGAACCCTTTGATTTGAGTTCGATCCTCATATCTGATTTGTTTAAATTACCGCCGATGGATAAAGTTGCTAATTCTAAAATCGAGTCACGATTTACTATCCAGTCTTCACATAACAGTAAATTGGAATTGGGTGAAATCTCATTTATCAGGGCGACGGAGAGTTTTCCTGTGACTTTGCCTAATATCCTTAAACCAGTCCATTTACAATCTCCCATTATTCTAATTGTTAAGGTAGAATTACCTTTGGATTCAACTAGTAATTCTCCCGAAGATAAATCGCCATTAGATTCTAATCTAATCTCCACAGTTTCGTCTGCAATTGATAATTTCTTACAGACAGGAGAAATAGAATGTATAAATGCTCTAGCAATTTCGTCACTGTCATCAATCTGTGATTTTTCTCCCATGGAAAAATTGATTGGATCTGATTTGGGTATTTCCTCAACTTTGCCCGGGTGTATTTTTTTCCATGAGGTGTATCGCCACAGGCTGTCAGATCGAGATGGAAGTGGCATTTGCGGATAATTCATCATCCGATTGCACCCTCCATCTCCAATTCAAGAAGACGATTGAGTTCGACTGCGTATTCCATAGGTAATTCT
>PBGS01000035.1 GCA_002720115.1 Methanobacteriota archaeon | reverse complement strand
TACCAGATTTTTACTACTGTTCCATAAGCAAAAATTTCCATGACTTGTTTCG
This sequence comes from Methanobacteriota archaeon, assembly GCA_002720115.1. Classification (GTDB taxonomy): domain Archaea; phylum Thermoplasmatota; class Poseidoniia; order Poseidoniales; family Poseidoniaceae; genus MGIIa-K1. The sequence goes on along the minus strand of PBGS01000035.1, from coordinate 14,725 downwards.
CACCAAGAAGGCCGTCTCCGACTGCGACGCGATATTCGAAAGAACAATTGTACAGTGTTCTCTCCAACCTCAATGGTTTTCTGACATAGTTGTTGTTTTTTCACTCCCACGAAGGCTTTCTCAGGATTGTAATTTTTTGGTAGTGGGCCTGTCTTTGGTTTCTGTCCGCTGGGAGGTGGTGGGCCTGTCTTTGGTTTTCTATCCATCAAAACTCAATTCAAATGGTAGTTTAATTTACTCAGGCATCAGAAAACAAGTCAAAACATCTACTGTTTAGATAGAGACATTTCTCCAAACTCTAAATCAGTCTTCGTCCAGCAAGTCACCAAGTATATCAGGAGATTCAACTACTGGTCCATCATTTGATGGTTCTGTACCGTCCCATTCGCCACTTTCAAGAGCAGCCAGTCTAGACTGAGCATCATCAGCATTCCTTGCCCTAGTCTCAGGATCGTCGATTGTGAACTCACAAATCAACATAATCGGGTCACCGTTAGTGATTTCTCCCTCATATTCTAGAATCTCTCCGCCTGCATTGCATACCACCTTGAACTTAGTTGGGTCCTTTGAACGTCGCTTCTTGTGCTTCTTGTAATGATGAACGTATGCCTTGTAGGTGCCACCAGGTGCCTTACCTTCCGGCCAAACCACATTTTCAACCGGTTTCTTAGTTTCAGGTCTCACGTTTGCGTCCACATCCAATTCGCCACCACAGGCAGATTCTCTGTTTCCACCATGAATTCTTTCTCCTGAAGGGCAAACTACGTGTAAGTCTAAATCGTTGTAGTTGTTCCACATTAGTGAAATTTGAACATCAGATGACTTTGCACCTTCCCGCTCAAGCCTTTCTTTGAGTTCTTTCATGGCCTGTTCTGATGCTTTGATAGACTCGAGTTCGTCGGCTTCGTTTGCTACTATCTCAGCAAGTCTCTGTTCTTCTGCTTCAGCGAGGTCGGCCTGCCTCTGTTCTTCTTCTTCGATAGCAATCCTTTCTTCCTCAGCGATTCTTTCCGTTTCTTGCTCTATCATCGCCTTTTCAATTTCCTCGTCAGAACCTCTTTCTTCGGGCGCCTCTAAATTGAATTCACACACTAGCATAATTGGGTCGCCAGAGGACAATTCTCCTTCATAGTGATTTATTTCTCCGCCTGAGTTTACTACCACCCTAAATTTAGTGGGATCTTTTGACCGGCGTTTCTTGTGCTTCTTGTAATGGTGAACGTAGACCTTGTATTCACCTGGTGGGGCCTTGAAGTCTGGCCAAACTATGTTCTCAACTGGTTTTTTAGTTTCTGGACGGACGTTTGCATCTACGTCGAGTTCCCCACCACATTCTGAATTTTTGTTCCCTCCATGGATTCTTTCACCCGACGGACAAAGGACATGTAAATCTAAATCGTTATAATTATCCCACATAAGTGAAACTTGTACTTCAGAACTCTTTGCACCTTCTCTCTCAAGGCGCTCTTCTAATTCCTTATCAGCCTCTTCTGACGCAATCTGAGCCTCCATAGCCTCAGACTCTTTTTGGGCTTCAATCTCTAATTGACGCTCTTCTTCAGCCAACGCAAGTTCTGCTTGCCTCTCTGCCTCTCGCTCGGATGCGAGGCGCTCTTCCTCGGCTTGCCTCTCTGCTTCTCTCTCTGCAGCTAATCTCCGGGCTTCTTCTAATTCTGCTTGTCGGGCAGCTTCGTACTCTTCCTTCTTTCTCGCTTCTTCCGCTTCAATTTCAGCGATTTTTGCCTTCTCATCTGCTAACAATTTTGCGGCTGCTTCTTCAGCGAGTTTCTTTCTAACCTCTTCTTCAGCAAGTGCTATTGCTCGCTCATCTCTTCGCTTAACGCTGAGATGTCTCTCTATCTCTGCAAGCTTGCGCTCAAACTCGTTGTGAGCTTTAGAAAAATCAGGTGCCCCGCGTCTAGTCAAATCTTGGCGGGGTATGGTCATAGTCCTTGTGTTTCTGTCATCCTCTCTAACGAGCATGAACCATATTCCGAAGAGGAAAGCCCCCCCGAGAAAACCTACCATCAACCAAGAAACTAGGTCCATTAGTCCGACCTAAACAAAACTAAGACTTATTTCCATCGCCTATATTACCTAGATATTCAAGCTATGCTTATTGTGATAAATCCTTTACCTTGTCTACAAGATCCATATTTTTTATTCTCCACATACCTACCGGAGTTAAGGCTACAGATATTGACACGATTATTGCGACTATAGTAAAAGTAGCGGCGAACTGTGGCTCAATTGTAAAGTAGAAAGCCCATTGAACCTGTGAACCGATAAGCAATACTGTTCCAAAATAAGCGAAAATTGCTCCTAGTACTCCGCCCACTATACCAATTCCCAAGTGCTCCCAAAACATCATTTTACCTAATTTATTCATAGGAGCACCCAAAACTCTGAGTGTTGCTAATTCTGTGTCTCTTTCTGCAAGGTTCATTAGTAGTGTATTGAAAAGTACTGCAATTGCAATCACAATACCCAAGAACTGGATTGACTGGATGAACTGTTGCTGCTGTTCAAGTAATGACTCAAAAGTCTTGATTGAGTCCTCTTTCAGGTTATAATTAATTGATACATCAGATAGGCCATTTGTTGAGGTTCCATCCGGAACTTGAATCATGATAGAAGTAGATGTCAGGCCTGTCATTTCTGATAATTCAGCCCTGTGAAAGTAAATAGTGCGAGATATTTCACCCTTTGTGACACCAGATATTTCGACCAAATTTGCTGTATTACCTATCATTATTGTCACCCTGTCCCCCGTATTCCATTCAAGAAATACAGAAGTTCCTTCATCGATTAATACCTGTGGTGGATTAGTTCCTATGTCAGGGATTTTTCCATCCAGCAATTCAACCGAAATCATTGATGACTTACTGTCAACGGTGGAGAATTTATCCAAACCATATGAAATCAATTCCCTACTATCATTTTCCAACCCTATCGGGAAATTGATCAAAAATTCATAATCTCCATCATTTTCCTCAACCCAATCAATGATAGCATCTTCTCCATCTAGAGGGGCAGTGGCTTGAATATCCCAAGATTGCTTCTCCTTGATACCACCAAGAAGGCTATCTTCCATGGAGTTCATCATAAACAACATTGCACCAAATAATAGCATCGAAATTCCGACTGCAAAGAACGTGAAACTTACTCTTACTGGCTTCCTGAGACTCGAGCGGATGGATAAGCCAACCGTTGCTGGTAAATTAGAGGTCAGCCTCTGCATCCTTCTAGACGATATTTTCACTTCGTGTTGTCCTCTGAATACCTTTAGTGGTTGCAGCCTAGAGGCTTGCCATGCTGGTCTTAACCCCGCTAATAGCACAACAAGCATCGCAATTGAGACTATCTGGAAAATAAGTGAAAAATCTGCCTCAGATTTAATCGGAAGCCCTATCATTTTCTCGTAAAATGACAACATACCTGGGGCCCCTAAGTAGACACCAAGCAGTGTTCCGAAAATAGAACCGACTGCCCCGATAACGAGGGGAGCAATGATGTAGCCCGGCATGATTGCTTTTTTTGGTACACCCAATGTTCTGAGGACTGCGATTTCTTTAGCTTGTGATTGTATCAATCTTTGGAGACTCAAAAAGATGGTGATGCCTGCAATTGCGGCAATCATACCAGTAACGTAAGGATACATCTTAGCGGCACCCTCTGCATCTGCCCGTAATAATTCCACAGAAAACACTCCAGAACGGTCATAAACGCTTACTGGCGAATCATCCAGTTCTCCCATAAGACCGGATATATCGTTAACGAGCATTGTCATTTTTGGATTTTCATCTTCATCGACAGTTGACTGTAAATCGTATTCAGGTGTACCTTTGACATCAATCAGAATTACATTAGAGGAGCCTGAACTAAGGTTAGCTAGTAATTCTAATCCAGAATCAGTCATATAACCAGTAGCAAATGTTCCAGAATCCGCCGGTATTGTAGAGCCTTCAGTTGCGAAGTAAAGATGCTTAGAATGAAAGCCAATTCCTACAACCTCGTATGTGATTTTACCATGACCTGATCCGATTTCAACACTATCACCTACATCTATATCTAAATCAACGGCTACATGGCTATCAAGGACTATCTCATTGTTGGAGGCCGCTAATCTGCCGGAGGATAACTCGCTGTATGTTGGCATCCAAACCTTATCAATCAACGATTAGTCAATGCCGTGCCAAACAGCAGGTATGACCTTTTCTTTACCCCCGGCAGTCGTTGTAAACATCATACCATCAAGTATCAATCTCGGTTCACAGTTTTCCAGTTCATATTCAGAACTTGGCCATTGATTCGTTATTGATTCACACAGGTTAACAGACTCTGTATCATTCCAAATACCGCTTGGGTTATCAACCCAGATATCAGCCAAATTTACTCCCTCTTCACCATCATATATTTCATCATAAAGAGTGGTTGATGCATTTGCATAGGTACCAAAGGAAATCCCTGCAAAAACACCAACTGCGACCATAAAAATTACCGCTGAAAGTCTAAGTTTCGTCCGCCAAAGACTTCTAGCAAGACGCTTTGTGAGTAATTTAGACATACTAATTCCTCATTAGCTAGTAACTTCGTCAGAAGTGATCTTTCCACTATCTAGCCTTATTACTCTCGTGGCATAATCTGTCAAATTTTCATCATGGGTTACCAAGATTGTAGTTATATTCTCTTTTTTGCAGGCCCTAACCAGGACTTCCATAACCATGCCAGAAGTTTTTGAATCAAGATTTCCGGTTAATTCGTCACCAAGTAGTAATTTTGGCCTCTTTGCCAAACTTCTAGCAATCGCAACTCTCTGCTGCTGACCGCCACTAATCTCTGCTGGAAATCTGTCTATCTCTTCTTCCAAACCAACTAGTTTTAGTAACTCAATGGCCCTTTCTCTATTCTTATATCCTGACAATTCTTGAATTAATAAAATATTTTCAAGGACCGTCAAATCTTGTAATAGATTAAAAAACTGAAACACATAACCAATATTCTCTCTACGGAATGTTGTCATCTCTTCAGATTTTTCTCTTGGCACATCAACTCCATCAAACAGATACTTCCCTGATGTTGGACTATCAAGTGCTCCAACACAATTTAGCAATGTTGTTTTTCCTGAGCCCGATGGGCCTAGTAGAACTATTCTCTCGCCTCTTTCAATGTTTAGATTAATACCGTCTAATGCCTTAACAACGCCTGAAGCCATCTCATAGTGCCTTTGAAGATTGCTGATTTCGATTAGTGGCATGATATTCAAAACAAGGGAAGAAGTCACTTTATTAGCCACTTTCCATCAATACCCAGAATTGATATACCTTCTTGCTAGAGTAATAATCGTGCGAGAAGTTCAGTTAAAGTGGAGCCCAGAGACTGTTGAGAGGTCTGACATTGGACTGATTACAGAAGTAGCCGAGAAATTCGAGGTTGTAGCACATTTGGAAGTTACAAAAACTGGTGTAAGGCAACTAGTGAATATCAAATTTCAACCCGGCAATGGACCACCTCAACTCGATAAAATAGAGTACTTAGAGCTAGAGGGACCCTTGAATCCGTATCCTATTCCAGAAGAGGGGCAAGAGGGTTACGTCGTAGTTTGGAACAAACACCCTCTTTCTGTGGCTGCAATAAATTTTGATAGTTTACATGTAATACCGCCTTACATAATTGGCAGTGATGGAGTACAGATTACGATAAGGGGGCTACCAGAGGGAGTCAGCGGATTCCTAAAAGCCGCTAGAGCGATGCTACCTCCTGACAATGTCAATGTAGTTGATGTAGCAGCAATAGAGGATAGTATTCTCAAGGTTTTGACGCCAAAACAGATGGAGATAGCAGTGTTTGCAGTACAATCGGGTTTTTATCAAAATCCACGTAAAATTACGAAAAAAGAACTTTCAGAACTCACTGAAATTCCCCGTTCAACATTGCAAGAACACCTTGCTAAAGCCGAAGCATCTTTGATGGAATGGGCTGTAAAAACGCATTTATCTAAGTGAGAAAGTCTTGTATTCACCTACCCTTTGCCTTTGCTCATGAGCGACACAGAGGCCTTGCTGCCCGGCGGTAAAGGCGTGTGGATACCGATTGACCACGGAGTTTCAGATTTCCCAGTAAATGGTCTTGAAAATCTCGATCAACTAATCGAATGTATCTCGCATGCAGACGCTATAGTTGCTCAAAAGGGAGTAGTTTCACACTACTCTAAACCTGGCATAAATTTTGTTTGTCACCTCTCAGTCTCAACAAGACATGCTGGTCTGCGTAGCTCTGACAAGGTCCTTGTTGGAACCGTTGCTGAAGCAATTTCTAGAGGCGCTATTGGTGTTAGTGTCCAGGTAAATATGGGAAGCAAAAACGAACCTGACATGATTGAAAGATTAGGGGAAATTACCCAGGAAGCACATTCCTCGGGTACTCAAGTACTTGGCATGATTTATCCACGTGGTGAGAATCTGAATGTGATGGAAGGAGACGATACAAATGGCGCTGCGCACGCTGCTAGGCTCGCATTTGAATTGGGGTGCTCAGTTGTGAAAACGAAATGGACAGGGTCCATTGAATCCTTTCGTAAGGTCACCTCCGCAGTTCCTATACCGGTTTTGATTGCAGGCGGCCCTGCTGGTTCTACAACAGAGGACATTTTGAGGATAGTTCATGATTCAATCCAAGCCGGTGGTGGAGGGGTTTGTATGGGCAGGCAGGTGTTCTCACATGCAAATCCAAGTGGAATGGTCTCTGCTCTAAAATCAATCATTCACGATGGTGCTACCGTCGAGGAATCAATGCAGAAATACGGGCTGTGATACTTTGCAGATTTGGCTGGATTCAGGATTACGCCAGAACGGAGTAGACCTAGTTTTAGGCGAGGACCTTCAGATAGATGGACAGGCTATCTACATCGACGGGCGACAAGTGGGAAGGAAGGTGGATGTTAGTGACGCTAAGGGGCAAAACGAAGCAAGGTCTATGGCAGGTATTGTAGATTGGATTCTACTCGACTTAGGAGAATGGAAAATGATCCCAATCGAGAATATAATTGCAGCTTGCGATGGTGGGCCAACAAAAGTCGCAGCAAAAATAACCTCCCCTGAACAGGTTCTAGGTGCAGCCTTTGCTCTTCAAATCGGTGTGGACGCCTTATTGGTAAACCAAGATACATTAGAAACCGCATTAATAGCAAAATCTCAGCGAGGAGAGGTTACTTCGTTTGAGTCAGAAACTGAAGTTATGACCAATAAGAAATTATCTCTTGCAGAGGTGATTGAAGTCAAAGAAGGCGGGGTTGGCGATAGGGTATGTGTCGACTTAATATCGATGCTTAACATCGGTGAAGGGATGCTTATTGGTTCAAATTCAAAATCTCTTATATTGGTTCATGGCGAAACCGTTGAATCAGAATTTGTTCCAAGTAGACCATTTCGTGTTAATGCCGGTGCTGCACATTCTTACATCCTGATGGGGGATGGCTCCACTAGATATCTCTCCGAATTAAAAATGGGAGATGAGGTGATGGTTATCGATTCTTTAGGCAATTCGCGAAAAGCAATAGTAGGTAGAATCAAAATTGAAAAACGACCATTTATTTTATTCAGATGGAGAGATGAAAACCATAATGAAGCAGGTGCGCTCTTGCAACAAGCGGAGACGGTGAGGCTCATCGGAGAATCTGACTTGATGTCTATTACTCAACTCAAGCCTGGAATGAAAATTTTGGGTTGGACTGGAACATCAGGGAGGCACGTGGGCCAAGAAATAAGCGCTAAGGTCGACGAAAAATGAGGTTTCAATATGGCAGTTTTGGGTACGGGTACATCAAATGGTGGATGTAGCCTACTTCATGCCGCTGGACTTGGTTATGGAGCTTCTCTTGCCTTGGATTTACCAGTAAAAGTGCGGTTACTTGACAAGGAAGCACGTCGAGAATTAAAAGACCCAGATAACATACTTGGCAATTTACTTCGAATATGGAAAGATTCAGGTTTTCCCATCCCGGAAGGCGATTTATACTGGTCAGTAAACTCTGAAATCCCCCCCAGACAAGGACTCAAATCAAGCGCTGCAGTATCTGTAGCCGCAATCAAGGCACTATGCGATGCTAGCAATTTTGAGATGGATAACGCAGATATTGTAGATATGTCTGCTGCATGTCAAATCGCTTCAGGAGTGTCAATGACTGGTAGTTATGATGATTCATGGGCCGCTTTGGAAGGTGGTTGGAAACTTGTAGACATTAATGCGGATGATGCAAGAAGCGGCTTGCTACTCGAGTCGCCCGGGCTGAATTCGGATGAGTGGAATGTGTTGTTAGTATGTCGAGGCGACAGAGAAACAAAACCCAATATCGATGACTTCGGGGTGCACCAGCAAGCCTTTGCTAAGGCGCTTAACGCATTACAAGAAGGAAATGACTTAGTCGCATTAACTTGGAATGGAAGGGGTGTTGTTGGAGCTCTAAATGACCCGTTAGGAAGGAAGTTAACCAACGATGCATTCGTCAACGGAGCAAGATCGGCCGGGATAAGCGGCTCTGGACCTGCAATAGCGATAATGTACCCTTCAGTTAACGTTCAAAGTACTGATAGATTGAAGAAATGGTATGGCAGAATCGATGGTATTGAATTAATTGAAACAAGAATCATCAATGCAGAATTATCTCCTGTGGAAGAATAATCATATTCTTGAATGAATGTCTGTTCGGGTGACTGATAATCGTGCGGATGAGCCTGGGAGACAATATCATCGTGACTCTTTTTGGAGAGTCACATGGCCCCGCAGTAGGCGCTCTTATAGATGGCATGCCGCCTAATATTGAGATAGATAGCGAGAAATTGATTTCTGATATGATTGCTCGAAGACCGGGTTCTGGTCTAGCGAGTAAGCGCAANGAAACTGACGATGTCGAAATCTTGTCCGGCGTGCATTCAGGAAAGACNACTGGTATGCCNATTCTCCTTCTTATTCGTAATCGTGACGTGAAATCCAAGGATTATTCATTCCTGCCTTATCAACCAAGGCCCGGCCANGTGGACCATCCAATTAGCATCAAAACAGGTGGCGCTGCTGACCTCAGAGGAGGTGGGTCATTTTCAGCAAGACTAACAGCAGGTCTTGTTGCTTCAGCNTCCATTTCAAGGAATTTGCTACCCGATGAATGGAATATCGAAGCCACTGTAGGAGCTCTAGGTGGTTTAGAAGGTGATGCAGGTATCGCTCTTGCTGAGCAAGCACGAAAAGATGGGGATTCTCTTGGAAGTAGAGTAGACTTGGTAATTTCTGGATTACCTGTAGGATTTGGTGAACCCTGGTTTGAGGGGATTGAGCCTGCTTTNGCAAGGGCACTAATGGCGATACCTGCCGCTCGTGCTGTCGAATTTGGAAGAGGCGTTGATGCTGGAAAAATGCGGGGAAGTCAACATAACGATAAGTGGGGAAAAGATATGTCCNTGTCCGATGGAGCAGATGGGGCTCTTGGAGGCATGGCAAGCGGTGCACCAATTTATGTCAGAATAACCTTCAAACCACCAAGTGGAATCTCAAAACCTCAAGAAACGTTCAATCAAGTCACTGGAATGATGGAAGAACTAGCCATAAAAGGCAGGCACGACCCAGTGATAGGNCCTAGAGCGAGACCTGTTGTTGAAGCAGTTGCTCGTTTGGTTATAGCAGACCTAGCAATGCAAGGAGGCTATATTGGTGAGTGATATTATTGTCCACAAATTTGGTGGCTCATGTCTGAGAGACGGCAATGATATCGATCGTATTGGAGAGATNATAGAGAACACAAAAGGGAAACCCGTGGTTGTCGTCTCCGCACTTTGGGGAATGACTGACCGCCTAATGAGAGCCTCAAATGAACCAAGGTATGCGAGCAGATTAGTTCAAGATTTGATATACCAGCATCTGAGATTTGCACCCGGTTTAGATAAAGGAGATTTTTGTGAACTTTTCAACAAAGTAATTACGGGAATTTCAAATGAATTACTAAAATATTCAAGTGGNGAGAAATCTCTGAGATCTGAAAATTTGATTTTGGCAGCAGGAGAGAGGCTGAGTGCTTTAGCAGTAGCACATAGATTGCGAGAAAAAGGAATTTTGGATGCTCACCCTGTTGGGGCTGAAGACATTGGACTAAAGATGAAAGGTATTGGCCGTACAAAAGAGATAGATATCCATGCTTCAAGATTGGAGTTGGATGTTGAAAGTCTAATCGGCGTCCCGATTCTAACTGGTTGGTTCGGAGAAGGGGATGATGGAGAGATCGCTCTTCTTACAAGAGGAGGTTCTGACCACTCTGCAGCTGCGTTCGCTAACCTCACTAATGCATCAAAGTTGGTTCTTTGGAAGGATATTGACGGAATCAAACGACTTAACCCTCGTTGGGGTATTGAAACNCCTTCAATTCCGTACCTTGGATATGGTCAAGCCGCTGAATTATCTATGCATGGCACACCAATAATTCATCCTGCTACAGTTTTACCATTGATTAATGAAGGAATTCCTATTGAAATCAAAAACTTTCACAACCCAAATTCTACTGCTGCCACAGTTATAGGGCCTGATGTTGATAGTGATGAGGTGGTGGCTATTGGATGCCAGCCGGGAGTCGCTGTAATTACCGACAATCGNCCATTAGATAGCATTCTTCTATCCGAAATGGAGATATTAGGAATTACACCATGGCTGATGAATTCTACTCCAGAAAAAATGAAATTGGTTGTTCCNNTGCACGATTTCCATCTCTTGGAACCGACAGTTACTGGTAANATTGAATTCAAGACTGCAATTATATCTATCATTGGTAAAGCCAAAATTACCATCGATCACGAAGTACTCTCTACAAACCAATATGGTACAAGAATTATCATCGACACTGATGAGATACATGAGACAATACGGGAATTGTATCACTCTTTATTCTCACGCCAAGACTGCAAGTGAGTTGGAAGGTCCAGAGCGAAAAGTGCCCCTACTACTATGAAGACGAAAAGTGTTCCAAGTGCAACACCGTAAACTGAAATCAATTCAACAGACTCTTCCATTCTAAGTGCCACTTGTTCTGAAAACAAGGACACAAATGCGGGTAGAATTGTATTTACTGACAAAACTATCATTGCAAGGGTTCCTGCAACCAGAGGATTTAGTACGAGAGAGCGATGGTATTTCCCAATAATCTTCTTTACATTCATGACATAAACCTCACGGGTTCTGATTGANGTATCTAGCATACTGAATCTNATNACGCCGTTAGANAATTCAAAGTACATAACCAACAAAACTGCGTATATGACTACTAATATTGTAAGTAGAAATTGACTGTCTCCGAAACCAAACAAATCCTGTGAAAGTGAGACTTTTGAAGATGCGAAACGCATCACTGAAAGAATAAACAATATGTAAGACGCTAGCATAAACCTCGCATCTCTAGACATAGTTCCCCAGAAACCAGTACCTATTGCACCGGCAACTACCATCAACTGGATGATATTTGCAATAGTAATTGAACCAGTTATGGCAAACCAAAGCGTACCTACTGCCGGTGTAACGATATAAGTCAAAATTCCGAGTGCAATTAAAACTCCATAGCACCCAATCTGTAAATTCTGNACCATTTTATCTGCAGGAAGGAATTTCATTTTCGGAACAAGTGGACCTCCAAGCAGGCTTTCCACAAATGTTGGAATCTCAACCGTCGGTATTGCGTCTTTAGGAATCTCTCCTGTTGCGCTAGCATTACCTGCTAATTTCTTCCTTGATGGTGCTGAAGATCGTACTGTTTTACCATCGTATAGATGTGAAGTGTCTCCTGATTTTCTAGCCATTTAGTCTCACCTCAGAATCCTCTAGCACCTGCTAAGGCGGTTGATAGTAGCATATCAGGCTCCCAATCCATAATATTGACTCCCAGCCCTCTAAGTTCGCTAATTAGAACATCTCTTTCTGTTTTTAGCACCTCATATCCGGTACGGTCCAGTCTTTTAGCATCAAATTCAAATTCAAGGCTAGATGGTGATAATACGGTAACGTCAAAGTCTCGAGCTCTAAAGTCACGAAGTGCATTGACTATAGTGGGGTCATCCTCTAGATTGGATAATACAATTATTGGACTTCCCTTGTTGATGTGAGGCATNATTCTATTTACAACGACTTGCAATGGGATATTTCCTTTCGCCATTGCTCCAGCAAGTTTGGTTAGTATAACATACAACTGCTTTTTCCCAGTATCTCTGTCTACACTTACAACTTCATCTCCATAGGTTATTAGGCCCACTGAGTCTCTACGGCCTAGGAAATATTTTGCAAGACTTGCGGCAGCTCTAGTCGANTATACTAGTGCGTTTCTNGAAACAGGTCCGGTCTCTGAAACNGCGCGTGANTCCNCGATTAGTATAATATCACTAACTGCGTCTCTNTCCCTTTCGTTAACCATCAGTTTTCCACTTCGAGCATAAGCAGACCAATTGATTGCCCTGAATGAATCGCCATCGAAGTATTCTCTTAACGAGTAAAACTCCGATCCTGGACCTGGTTGTCGAATATTCACTGCACCAGTGAATATTTTCGGTACGCGAGATTTGACGAATGTTTCTTTCAAATCTTCCATCTTTGGGAACACAAGGAAGTCATTATAGACATGCAGCTCTTTTTCCTTGTGAAATAATCCAAAGGGGTCNTGTACACGAACAGCAACCGGTCCAAGACTGTAAAAACCTCTAAGTGGACATTCAACGGTATATTCTATGAAAGTCTCACGACGAGGACCAAGTTCCATTAAGATGTAATTTGCACCATCCTTGATACGCATAACTTCTGGAACCCTGTCCTTTACTTCGAGGATCTTACCTAATGCGGAATGATTCTGCATACGTAACGTAACACCCACGTCCCCATCTTCGAAAATTCTGGCACTAGAGAGTTTACGCATAGCAGATACATTGGACAAAGAAACACCCTCTTCTCCTGACCATTCTTCTGCTCTGCGACCGCTAGCGGCAACGTCGGCATGTCCGCCAAATAATGCAGCCCAAGTTAGGAATACGAAAATAACCACTGCAATGGTGACTAATTGTGAATTCCTCAATGTTAAGCCTAGCAGNTACATAGCCACTGCCAGTGACCCTAACATTGCACTTTTACGACTCCACATGCCAATCTCCTCTCTGTTTCAGTAAAGAAAATCAGACAGTCGGTACTGGAACTTCTCGCAATATTGTTTGAACTACTTCCCCAGCTTCCAATCCTTTGATTTGGTGTTCTGGTTTGAGAATAATTCTGTGCGCAATTGCAAGTTCAGCTACAGTCTTTATGTCGTCTGGAGTTACGAAATCTCGGCCACGAAGAGCAGCCGCTGCACGTGATGTTTTCAAGAGAGCCTGAGAACCACGAGGAGAAGAACCGACTAGAACACGCGGGTCCTCTCTGGTTCTACTAACGATTTCTACCATGTACATACGCAAAGCAGGGTCAACATAGATATCTTCACAAGCTTGTTGCATAGCAATCACACGTTGTGGGTCAGTAATNACGTCGACATCGACTGCGTCTTTACCACGATTGATACGTCTAGCAAGAATTTCATCTTCATCTGCTCGATCTGGATAACCGACGCTCATCTTGAACATGAAACGGTCCAATTGCGCTTCAGGAAGTGGGTATGTNCCTTCTTGCTCGACAGGGTTTTGTGTTGCCATTACAATAAACGGTGCTGGTAATTTGTGGGTAACTGTTCCAATAGTTACCTGCTTCTCCTGCATAGCCTCAAGCAAAGCTGCTTGTGTCTTTGGAGGTGCACGGTTTATTTCGTCCGCTAGAAGTAGGTTNCAGAACAATGGACCAGGTTTGAACGTAAATTCTCCTTTCTTCGCATCGTAAATGTTGGTTCCAGTAATATCAGCAGGTAGTAAATCCGGAGTAAACTGAACACGTTTGAAATCACAACCTAGCGCATCTGCGAAGGTGTTTGTCATCAATGTCTTAGCAAGTCCAGGATAATCCTCAAACAGTAGGTTTCCGTTTGACAGGATGTTTATCAGAACATTGTCAATAACGTGNGCCTTTCCGATAATTACCTTCTGGACTTCGGCGCTAATCGCTTGTGCAATTGCTCCTACTGCCTGAAGACGTTCACGAACTTCCGGGCTACTTTGGTGTCTTGGCTGTGCCTGTGCTGGTACTGGTGCTGCTGGTGCAGGTGCTGCAGGGGCTGGGGCCGGTGCTGGCATGGCAGCTGGTGCTGCTGGTGCCGCTGGGGCAGGCGCTGGTGGCGCTGCTGGGGCCGGAGCCGGTGCTGGCATAGCAGGCGCTACTGGCGCTGCTGGGGCTGCTGGTGCAGGTGGTGCCGGCGCAGGGGGGGCTGCGGGTGGGGGGGGTGCTGGCTGCATGTTTTTTTACCTCCTAGTTTACTTTCCCCAACGTCGAATTTGTTGCAATAATTGCCTTAACTCTTCGTTGGAATATGATCTCTGCTGTGAATACAGCAATTCGATTAGGCGAGGATCCTTGACCATGGATTGGATCTCGCCCGGGGTTTTTCTAGCCATTTCATCTCTGGTTAGATCATTGAACTGACGTACTTTGGCCATCATGGCCTCTCGTACGCGTTGTAGATACAAACTGGGATCGACCTTATTCGGCCTTTCCCTAAATCTTGTCAAATCAAATACATGGCGCCAGTTTTCTTTTTCTGGAACCACCATTATTGCTATAGATAAAAGTGCCA
>PBGS01000034.1 GCA_002720115.1 Methanobacteriota archaeon | reverse complement strand
AAGAGGACTCAGAAGATGAGGACTCTGAGGAATAATCACAACAATTTGCTGATATCGATTATTGGTGAGATTCTCTCATCAATCATTGCAAGAATTTCATCTAGTGTTTGTTGATCATTAGCTTCAACACGCATTACAAGAATCGGTTCTGTATTCGATTTTCTTGCTAAGTACCAAGCCTTCTGCTCGCCACTGTCATCGTTGAATCGAACTCTAACTCCATCAATAGTTGAAGATTCGTAATCAGAGAACGCTTCAGTAATTGCAGCAACGGTTTCTAACTTGTTTTCCTCAGCGCATGGAACCTTTACTTCACCCGTGGTCGGCAGATTTGGTGCAAGTCGGTTAAGTTCTGAACTGAATGACAATCCATTTCTTCTCGACCACAACTCTAGCAGTCTTGCTGCATTGTATAGTGAGCAATCAAAGCCGTACCAACCTCTGTCTGCCATGAATATGTGACCGCTCATTTCAGCAGCCATCAAGGCATCAGGATTTGCAGCCAAGACACGCTTCATGAAAGAGTGCCCAGTCTTTGCCATCATTGGACGGCCTCCTGCTGAGATGATTGCTTTCTCNACNTTCATAGAACANTTNACNTCGTAAATTAGNANATCTTTNNNNTCNTCNNTTCCNACNACATCNTCNGCGAGAAGAGCNATTANNCTNTCAGGATANACGAAGTCACCGTTTTCATCTACNGCACCTATTCTNTCTCCGTCACCATCAGCGCCGAGCCCTAACTCGCAACCNTTGTNTACNACNACNTTTGCAAGGTCGACCATNTTGTATTCACGGGTAGGGTCTGCACCATGATTTGGCTCGGTATTATCCCAATCACAGTATAGATNGATGTNGTCTGCTCCAATCATNTNAAGCAATTTNACCATCGCAGGACCAGGNACGGCGTTNCCACAATCNACNGCNACTTTCACAGGNCTTGCNAGNTTTCCGGTAGAAGCAACTATTGCCTCAAGATANGTGTCCTCATGCGGGTGGTCGATTGCTTCTCCAGTTCCTTCCCTGAAATTTCCAGTCAAGAAAACCCCCTTCAGTTCTTGGATTTCTTCTCCTGCCAGAGGCAGAGTTCCTCTGCACATTTTGAAACCATTATGCGTAGGCATCGGGAGGTGAGAGGCAGTAACCATGACTCCTCCATCAACGGGAAGAGTCCAGCAAGCATGGTATAAGCAGCCGGTAGAAACAATTCCNAAATCAAGGACTCTAACACCAGAGTCAACCAAACCTTGAATCAGATTGGAAGCATAGCNGGGACTGGATTCTCTGATGTCTCTNCCNACCGCAAATGATGAACACTCAAGGTAGGTNGCCATCGCNCTTCCAAGGCGATAAGCAAACTCATCTGAAAGCTCNTCNCCGGACAATCCACGGATGTCGTAAGCCTTGAAGCAGTGTACTGGCCACTCTCCCATGTTGTAGGCCTGCGGGTCTTCTCGTATGTATTTCATCTCCTAACTAGAAAGGCAATAGTCAATCCTAAAGTAAGGAAAATCCCCCATTCTAATAATACATCATACCACCATGATGCTGCAGTTAGCACAGTAATTATTGGTAAACTAATTTTCAGCAATTTTGGCCAAGTCATCAAACCTTCAGGCGGCTGCTCGAGGTATGGAGTTCCTGGCATTACTATCACTCAGTATCAATTAGAATCGATTGCTTGCACCACNATTTCGACTTTGGCACCNGCAGGNAGAGCCCCGGCTTCAAAAGCAGCGCGNGCTGGTTTTAATTCCATAGATTCCACCCAAGNCCCATAAACTTCGTTCATTGCTTGAAAATCATCAATGTCATCTANCAACACCTGAGCGAAACAGATTGCATCTTTGGTTACACCAGCAGCTTCTAACAGCGAGTCGATTTTTGCAAGCGCTCCAATCGTCTGTGATTTTATGTCATCACCGGCCTCGACATCTATTTGTCCGGATAACCAAATCATCCCACCCGCTTTGATTCCGGGTGTATACGGTCCGTACAACTTGCTGCCTGGAATACTAATTGCCTCTTTCTCCATGAATGAGCGCACGACATGGTGGCACATCAAAATAGCCCGTCATCATGGCACAAATATGGCGACAGGGTGGGTAATAGATCATCCCGCACACGCTAGACTATTGGCGCCCGTTATGAGGGAGATATCATCCCCANTCGATTTGATTATCGCATGCGATAGACCTGAAGTAAGGTCAATGATAGAGAATTGTGATGGGTATTTACCGAGAAGAAAAACTGTATGGGTGCCAAGGCCGATAGGAAAAGGCAAGTGGCGTAAAGCATGGATTCGTAGCAGAATCTCGAAAAAGGCGTTAAAAAATGTGTCCAAGGTAGTTTCGATTGGAGCGCCTATTGAGCTTAGGGTTGCTCCAAGAAATGCAAGGAGAATATATGTAACCGACACAGAGGTGAACCATATTGCTCACAATCTAGCGAAGCCAACAGATGTAATCATACCAACCCATTTCGTTGACTCCCTAGCAGGTAAACTGATGAAAAAGAAATGTAAATTCCATAGAATTGACGGANTGCATGGCCATATCCACTTGCATCCTCACATACGTCCATCATCAATCTCTAATCCTCCAAAGGTGATGGTTCGAAGGTTGATCGGTAACGGGATTCATGATACTGGTGAAGTTCTGGAAATTCCCGATAATTGGTTAGATGGTCTGGAATTGACCAATGCAGATGAAAATCGAGTAGAGGGTAATCCGTGGGAGCTAATCAATACTGTATCAAAGATGAATGGAGTAATTACCCAGTCTGTGACTTTAGCAAGTGAGGCTGTGCTACTAGGAGTTCCTACATTATTGGTCAGCAAAGCTCGTAGAGGATTTCTCGATAGGTTGGTTTCTGATGGCTATCCTTTATTCATCGCTAGGGAACATGATGAAGTGATTTTAGCGTCTTGGTTGGCAGGATTGCATCTCACAGACGAACTTGTAGAACCTGAATGGCCGGATACAAAATCAGATTTTATTGATTTCATTAAGAATTGATAGATGATCTCCTGCCATCTCTTTTACATCAGAGATTAGATACCAATCAGCACTAGCAGCGTCGTCTCCAGCAATGGGCTTTCCATCTGCTGAAACCANATANGCTAGCGAAACAATATGCCCTCTTGGATCTCTCTCAGGATTACCTCTGGCGCANAGGATTTCGACTACTTCACCAGTTATTCCACATTCTTCTTCCAGTTCCCTCAATACTGCGGTTTCAGGGTCTTCCCCTTTGTCGACAAAACCTCCCGGGAAAGCAAGCATACCCTTCCATGGCTCTCTTCCTCTACGAATTAGAAGTACCTCGTTCCCTCTAATCACCACCGCATCTACTGCTAGGGAGGGTTGAGGCCATTGGCCGCATTCTTTGCACGCAGACATTTTATTCACCAAATCTGCGCTTCCTAGCTTGGTATGTTTGAATTGCTTTCAGTAATTCTTTCTTTGAAAATGAAGGCCAATAAACGTCTGTAAAATATAACTCAGTGTACGCCATTTGCCACAACAAGAAATTTGAAATTCGCTCTTCACCAGAAGTTCGAATTACTAAATCAGGATCTGGCATTTCAGCCGTGTAGAGTCTTCGACTAACCTCTGCTTCATCTATACAATCAACTGCTAAATCTCCCGAAGCATGGTCTTTTGCAATGCTCTTAATCGCCCCGAGCATCTCTTCTCTGCTGCCGTAGGCAAGACAGACTGTGAATGTAAATTCGCTGTAGTCAGCTGTTTTATTCTCTGCATAAGTAATCGCATCATTCACAGATTCAGGAAGTAACTCTCTCCTACCTATGATTTGGACCTTTACCTTGTTTTCATGAATTCTTTCGTCGTCCGCAATATCTCGTAAACCCTCGATATAAAGGTCGAAAAGGCCTTTGAGTTCATTCTCAGGACGACTTAGGTTTTCGGTTGAAAGTGCATAGACTGTGAAGTAATGGATATTTAATTCTAAAACCCAGTCCAATACCTGCTCAAGTTTCTTTTTCCCCATCTTATGCCCAATGCCGGTTTGCAGGGCCTTTGACCAAGCAAATCTTCTGTTTCCATCCATGATTATTGCGAGGTGATTTACTTTCGCTGGGTGTTCTTTGACCTCTCTCAGGAGTTTTGCTTCCACAGCCGAGCCCAACACATCACCGAGACGATTACTGATACCCAAGTCATCGCCCCCTTCACCCCTCCCATTAACTTCAACCGTTTGAGTTAATCCCCATCACCCCCTCGGCTCGAATAATGGAGTCAAGACCTTGGTGGCCGAAAGGAATCGCCTTGAGTCATGATGAGAATTCAATTACTACTTCATGGGGTACTGTGCCCTTACATCTTCCAAATCCTACAATTGAGTGGTGGAATGAAATCGATGATGCATGGGGTGATTGGCCAATTATATCGAAAATAGAACTTATTGAGGAAGATAGAACAGGTATGTGGTATGATTTAGGAAATTTCAGGGCTCTAATTATCCCAATTCCAACAGGAAAACATACCTCGAGATTGTGGAGGAATCCCCAATTGAGAGTTTCACTGAAGCACCATTTACAGTTACCCGTAGCAGGAGTTGACAAGGATGGTGACCATATTCTAGTGTATCCAAAAACCAAAGTTGAGCCTGTGACGGCAAAAACCCTCGCAGGCTTGCACAACGCGCTAATTTCTGGAAAGTGGTTTACTCCGCAAGACGAATATGGCTGGAATAACAGACTCAAAAAAATAGAGGACACGCTCAAAACTAGTACCCTTTGGCGAGCGCCTCACAGCCATAATACAATTGGAATTCCGCGAATAGAATTGAGAGGTATGATGCCTGTNCCTATTCCATTGAGTGAGGCACTTTTGTGGAAAAATGACACCAATCTTCCTATGCTTCGTCAGGCCCTTAAGTACGGAGTACTGTTAGATTGGATGCAACTAATATCTGCTAGATATCGTGGTGAAGATGTAATGAGAGTAGCAACAGGGGGAGTTGCTCACATAATTTACGATTTGAAATTACTTGAAAAGGCGGAAGCGACAGCTTTCGGTTTAGACTCAAAAGAATTGGACAGGTACCTTGACAACGTAGATCGATTCCAAGCAAAATTAGGAGTAATGAGACTGATGTTAATGGGCACTCCTCTTGCAATTATCGGCTTAATTGCCTCATACATGTTAGGTAGAGCGGGGGAGTTTACCAACCCAAGTGTCGGTTACTGGACATTTGGGATAATTTGGCTCATTTCCGCAATTGCGTATAACTTCACAGAGCCAGATTGGCGTCAGGAACTATGACGCCTTCTGTTGTCGTGGAAGTTTAATTCGTGGGTCTTAGCGAGTTGCATAACATCAATTAGGAATCCATCCCTTGCTTCTCTCTCAACCTTACCACTACTGATATCCCAGTATATGTTGCAACCAATGTCAATCGCATCTGGGCCCAAGGTAGAAACTCTAGCGAAGGAATCTTCTTCTTTCATGGTCTTTTCATGGCCCGAAATCAGCTCTGCAACCCCTTCACAAAAATCAGAAACCTTTGCTGGAT
This sequence comes from Methanobacteriota archaeon, assembly GCA_002720115.1. GTDB lineage: Archaea > Thermoplasmatota > Poseidoniia > Poseidoniales > Poseidoniaceae > MGIIa-K1. The sequence continues at coordinate 9,031 of PBGS01000034.1, read as the reverse complement.
CTGAATTAATATCCAGTTTGAAAATAGGCTGCCACCTTCTAAATCTACGTTTTCCCCAATTCTCTACTGGAGTATTTGCGAGATTCGCGTTTGGCATTGTTATTACAGTATCTAAACTCGTACGAATAAGAGTGGTACGTAAACCAATTTCCATAACCTCGCCCTCTACAGCTCCTATCACAACCCAGTCACCTACCTGAAATGGCCTGTCTAGTAATACTGTAGTGGCGCCGAAGATATTGGATATTGTATCTTGAGCTGCAAGCGCTAAAGCTAATCCGGTGATACCTAGACCTGCAACCATGGTTGTGAGGTCAAATCCTAGTGCATCTGCGATGAAAACCATTCCAAAAATGACAATTAAAAATCTCATTATACTCTCTGCAGCAGATACCACTGTTTTTTGGGAACCGTCCAATTTACCATCATCATCGGTCCACATAACAAATGCGTGAATAACTCCAACAAATCTGAATGCAGTTACTACTATGGCGACAACCAATACCAGTTGCAGGGTTGAGGTAATCCACGAAATATCCTCCACAAGATGCATACCTGCCCAGCTACCTGCTGCGACGCCTAGGGCTTTCCCAGATTGTGAAAGGGCATTTTTTGCAATCTCACTTCCAACGCTAATCTTGCTGAAAATTTTGGGGAAGACTATGCCTGTAATTTCTCTAATAATTAATATCAATATCAGTAAAAACCCGGCTGCTATGATACCTTCCGCGCTTATGCCGTAAATTTCCTTATCGTGTCCGGGAACCGCTTCAATCAACTTCTGCATGGATTGTTCAAGTCTCACAAGGAAGATGTTGTTTTCCCTTAATTGGTGTAATTTAGCCCCCTAAAGGGGCTAATCCACCGCCGCGACGCTTTGAAGAGGGGTTAGTACTTGGCCAAGCCGGTAGCCATGCGAATAGAGTCACGNAAAATCTCGCTCACTGTTTTACTCCTCCCTTTTTTGCTATCATTTCTATCTCCAGTTGTAAGCGCAACATTCGCAGCAGAGGCAGCATTGGTGGCCGATGATGAACTGGACCCAATGGATATTTGGGACCAAGATGGTGAAGGCAAATACATCGAATGCGAGGAGTTTGAAAATTCCGAGGGCGAGGATGAACTTGCTTGTGAGTATGTCTTCCCTTGGGGTGGAGACGAAATGATGCAATTCAAGGAGTATTACACGTTTGAAACTCTCCGTGCAAGAATGATGAGGATTGCAGCTGATAATCCCAATATCATGCAGTTCCACGAGGGAATGAACGGGGGAATTAACGCTCGAGGTGAAGAAACAAGTTTGGATACGTACGAAGGCTGGCATTACGGTAATCCATCACCATGGCTGAAAATAACTGGAGATGTAGGAGGTGGAGAATACAACTCATTTGTAGGTGACACCGGCAATTATGTAGACAGACCTGACATAATGATTGTTGGGAACCATCATGCAAGAGAGTGGATGAGTCACACAACTCCAATGTTATTCATTGAAACAGTTGCCTACTATTATGGCGGCGGCCCAGTCGACAACGATGGAGACGGGAGGTTGAATGAAGATCCGTGGGGTGATGCAGACGGTGATGGACAAGTCGATGACGACGGGGACTGTCTAGAACTGGANCCAAAGTACCAAGACAGTAATGGAGATGGAAAACCCTGCAATCCCGGAGACTTCGGAGTTGACGAGGACTTTAGTGAAGTTGAGTTAACCAATTTAATCAATAATCGAGAGATATATCTAATCCCGTTACTNAATACTGATGGTTTCATTTACGACCAAACAGTATTCTGTCCAGCACCTGCATGGGAATCATGTCCCTCAGGNGGTTGGAGAAAGAATTTGAGAAACAACGGCCCATCTCCGCTACCCGATCAAAATGAACANGTGGATGAGGATTGTGACGGAGTGGATTTGAATAGGAATTATCAGTATGAGTGGGGCTTCGCAACCCAAGGAACTATTCCCGGGATTCCTGGAACATGTACCCCCGCCGAGGAAGAGCAAGCTGGAATTGCGAATAACGACGTATACACGGGTCCGTATGATCTTAGAGACAATGATGGAGATGGCCTCGTAGACGAGGATAATGTCGACGGTGAAGATGATGATAATGACGGCCAAAAAGATGAAGATTGGATGGGTGGAAACTCGGAGCCTGAGACTAAATTTATTCAAGATATGACAGAGATGAATGATGATGATGGTGACGGAGCATCTGATTACAAAGCTACTCTGACATACCACTCCTACTCAGAACTTGTATTGTATCCATGGGGTCATTGCAATGACTGTGAGACCACAGATCATAGCCAATTAGTCTATCATGGAGACCAGATGGCAACTATGACCGATTACACCAACATGCAATCGTCTGACCTATATCCGACAACCGGCGACTTTTGCGATTGGCATTATGGTGTGCACGGTTCTTATTGTTACACGATGGAAATTGGAACTGCGTTCCACCAGCATGAAGATGACATTGACCACATAGCTGTTAGAAATAATGGAATCGCCTTTTACATGGCAAAAATTGCTGACAATCCAAGAGAGCGAGCAAATTTGGCAATGGCCAATGTCGTTAGNAATCAGATATTACAGGAGCCTGACGAACTAATTATTCCCTCATCTGGCAGTGTCCCGGTTGAAATGTGTTTAGCACCCTCTTTCTCTATCGATCTAGGTAAAATGAACTCCCACATTATGTATAGAATGGTAAAGCCAAGTCGACAACAATCGGACTTTGGCCCTAGAGAATGGTATAAAGAAAGTTGGTCAATGGCTCCATTCTCCGTAGCCTCTGGAGAGACCTGCGAGTTGTTGAATGAAAGTGGTCAAGGGTACAAGGTAGTCGCAAACCTTCCAGTTGAAGATGACGAAACAGGATTCTTACACTACAAAGCAATGATTTCTACATTAGGAGGTACCCAGAAAATTGAGTACCCACCTAACTCGGAATATCATGAGATAAAGATTGACTACAGAGCCCCGTATGGTTCAATCTACGGCTCATTGATGCTATTCCTAACGATTGCAGTTTTTGTTTGGGGAGGATTGGGTGTCTGCCTTAGAATGATGATGGATGATGAATCAATGAACGAGGTAGTTCTGGATGCTGAGGTTTTGGAGGAGGCGTCCTCATGAGCCAAACCTCAGACGAGTTTAGTGGCAGGGTGGGTCTGATTTTCGCTGCAATAGGAGCTGCTATCGGCACAGGTAACATTTGGCGTTTTCCAAGAATGGTAGGTGCTAATGATGGAGGAACATTTCTAATCCCTTGGCTCTTTTTCTTATTCGTTTGGTCTATACCTTTGGTAATTGCAGAATTCGCTCTCGGTAAACGTAGTAGAACAGGAACCATTGGTACATTCCGAATATTTGCTGGAAAAGGCTATGCTTGGATGGGGCTTTGGACTGCTTGGATTTCTACAGCAATCGGATTTTACTACGCTGTTGTTGCAGGGTGGTGCTTGAAGTATTTCCAACTTGGAATCACGAACGGGCTTGTTGGTGATGATGTCGATACGCAAATGGTCTGGAATGAATTTCTGCAGAGTCCGGGGTCCGTTGTTTTCTTTCAATTCTTGGTAATTGGAATCACGTTGTTGGCAATATGGAAAGGAGCAAAAGCAATTGAAAAGGTCAACGTGGTACTAATGGTATCTCTGTTCGTATTATTGTTCATGTCACTTGGACTTTCTCTATACATGGATATGGCAGATGGAACGCTGGATGGTTTCCTGTTTATGTTTACAGTAAAGTGGAGTTCTTTGAGTGACCCAGCAATTTGGATCAACGGATTATCACAATCAGCTTGGTCATGCTCCGCAGGCATGGGTATGGTCATCACCTATTCGGTTTACATGAGAAAAGATGAGGATACGACTTTGAACGCTTTCACAATGGGACTTGCGAATAACTCAATTTCAATTATTGCAGGTTTAACCGTACTCTCTGCCATTTTCGCAGTTTCAGCCAACCCTCTGGACACCGTGACAGGGGGGTCTTCTGCGATAACATTCCTCGCTCTTCCCGAGGTTTTTGCTCAAGCACCTGGGGGAGGTATTGGTGCGTGGGTAATGATGACAGGCTTCTTCTTAGCATTGTCATTCGCAGCGATAACATCGATGATATCTACCGTGGAATTGTGTGTTAGGAACTTTGTAGACCACGGTTATGAGCGCCAAAAGTCTGTACTTTTGACATCGGTGGCTATTTTCATATTCGGGTTACCATCTGCTCTACTTTGGATTACAATAGCAGACGATGGGACTGCTTTCCCTCAATTCCTTGAAGTGCAAGATCACATCTGGGGCTATGGGTTGATGTTCAGCGGTTTATTCATTGCCTTCACGATATGGAAATATGGATATCAAAAATGGAGATCACAAGTAGATGCTGGAGAAGCGGCTCCTGGCCTGAGCGGCTACCTGGGCGTTGGAGTTTCGGCATTCCGTGATGATTTTATCAATACGGGAGACAATGACATTTGGATTGGTAGATGGTGGGACTTGTTAATGTACTTGGCATTCCCGTTCTTGTTTTCAGTTCTGATATTGTCTTATTTCGGAGACATGATTGCAAACACTCCCAATGTATGGGACCCGACAAACCCATCTGGAATAACCATCATTTTGCTGTTTTGGGGGGTAGTGGCAATCGGATTTATCGCATTCAATAGCAAGTTAGCAGCGCGACCCCTTTTCAGAAATATACCAGAAGGAGCAGAAGTCGATATTTCGATGCTACCGGGTGGTTCCGACGAGTTGGTTGTTGAACTTGGGGATTATCCTGATGGATGGGAGCATCTCGGAGAGAACCCCAAATCGATTGAGATCATTCTATCTGACTAATGAGGTGATGGAATGGCATTGAGCCTATTCAATTGGATAGGTCTGGGCCTTGGGTCTGCTCTTGTATTGATTCCGACCGTTAGGTGGTTTTGGAAGCGATTCGATATGCCCAGTAAATTCGCTCTTGACATAATTAGAAAAAGAAAGGAAGATGAGAAAGAGGCGCAAATGTGGGCAAGCATCGAATTACAAATTCAGGAAGAGGAAGATAAAAAACGTGAATATTACCTTAAACAAAGAGAAAGAATAGACACTGCAGGAAAATCCTTTGACAAGAATCAGGAGATTGATGTTTGGAGTAAATTAGGTATTAAGGTAGAATTAGATACAACAATTAATCAAAAGACAGATTCCAAAATAGCGTCTGAAACCTTTGAGTTGACCATGGAGAATGCTCTGCCAATCAAGTCTAATAATCAAGAGCCAGACTGGGAATTAATCAAAAAAATGTCAAATTTGGATATACCGCAAGATGGCGTTCCAGAAGCACCGGACTTAGGCTCGCTTGACAATTAATCACTAGTAATATTGGGGGATTTATCCTTCATCAGCCGCTGAAGTGAAATGCTTGATGCCTTTCGTCACCGATATGGTTCAGAGGCCACGCGGAACTAGGGATTTCATCCCTACTGTGATGAATAGGCGCCTAGCCTTCGAGAAATTACTCGAAAAAGAAGCGTCATCGCACGGTTTCAAACGAGTCCAAACTCCGATTTTTGAATCTCTTGATTTATTCACAGCCAAATCTGGTCCCGGAGTCGTAAACCAGTTGTACGCATTTCAAGATAAATCCGATAGGGCACTAACTCTGCGTCCTGAACTTACTGCTCCTGTAATGAGGATGATTAGTGAAGAGATGAGAGCACATTCCAAGCCCATGCGCCTATCATACTTCGGACAGTGTTTCCGCTACGAAGAGTCCAAAGCTGGCAGATACAGGGAGTTTTTCCAATATGGTGTTGAACTAATAGGAGCAAGCGGTCCTCTTGCAGAAGCTGAGGTCGTTTCCCTAGCAATAAATATGCTAGAATCAAGTGGATTAATTGACTATGAAGTTCGAATTGGACACGTTGGTATACTCAGAGATATTCTAGTAGGCTTGGGATTGTCTACAGAAGGAGAGCCTGAAGCTCCCGTCGCAAGTGCGATGAGGTTCTTAGACAAGGGTGATTGGGATGGTTTAGCAAGTCTATTTGCAAATAATGGTGTTGAGTCTAACGCCCTAGAGAATCTCAAGAAACTTGCACAATTAGACGGCGGTATTGAGACACTGGAATCAGCGAGAGATATCTTGAGTGCTCTCGGAGTGTCTCACGAATCTCTTGATGAACTATCCCATTTGTTGGCTGCTGTTAGCAAATTAGCACCGCCTCCTCCATCCTTGAAGGTGAATCTATGCGTCGCTCGTGGCTTAGATTACTACACAGGGATGGTGTTTGAGGTCAATGTGGAAGAACTCGGTGGTGAAGGGCAAGTACTTGGAGGGGGTTCTTACAAACTGTTACACCTATTTGGATTGGAGGACCTCGACCCCTCATGCGGATTTGGTTTAGGTTTTGACAGAGTATTAATTGCACTCGAGGCTCAGGCAAAAAGGTCGGGTAGAAGTGAAGTAGTGCCAGGAGAATATCCCGCCCCTTCTGTGCTTGTTCTTCCCTTCAGAATCGATTCCTTTGAGGTGCTTGAGATCATCAGGGAATTGAGAGATTTGGGACATAATGTAGAATTGGATCTACGTAAAAAGAATATTGCAAAGTCTGTCGCATGGGCGGACAAAAATGGGTTTAGCAGTGTTGTCATTATAGGACCGCAAGATCTCGAAAATAACCAATGTACTGTCAAAAACATAACTTCGGGAGAACAGAAAACAGTTGATTTGAATTCAACTTCGATTTCTACTGCTCTCTGATTTTTCTCTGTTAGGTAAGTATACTGCGGCCAGTGTCATTGTTGCTACTGCAGCTACAAACAGGAAGCCGGGTGTTTCCTCAGACTTCATCGGTGCCTCATCTTCTTGGAATCCTTCTTCCCATGAGGTGGGGTCTATTGGTAACTCCACTCTTGTTTGGCCATCTCCTGAAAGTCTCAGTGAAAAGTTAGCGGCTGTACCCTGAGTAGTTCCAAGCCAGCCTGCTTGTTCATCGCCTTTTACCTTCATTTCGAGTTGAATCGCAGGATTAGCAGTGGACGAATCCCAGAGGGTTTGGTCCTCGGCAATTCTGTGCGTAATAGTCACAGTGTTCCAACCGCTTGACACTTGTGGAACGTGTTTTGTAATAACTGCTGTAGCACCTGACCAAAGTGTGACGTTGAGTTCATCACAGTCGTTTGTGCATGGACCGTTGTTATCATTATTAGTCCAGTCCCCCTCTAGGTAAATATTCAAAACAATTCGAACCTCTCCGTCCAAAGTCATATTGAGCTTCTTCGTTAGTTGTGGGTTCATTGAGAATCTTTGGTCAATATTTATTACACCACTTTTCTTTTCTTGTGAAAGTAAATTGTCAGGCGAGTTATCGGTTTCATTGGCGTTGAAGTGCGACCAATGTCTAGATTGTCCATTAGACCACAGATACATGACTGTTTGATTTTCACACGGCTGTTCGGGTTCATCCATGCAGGGTCCCGTTTCTTCCTCGGCTTGCATTGCCGAATTAGTTCCACCGACAACAGGCACACTAATCAGAAGTGCTAGTAAAATTGCTAACGCACTGCGTCCTCGCATGGTGCAGGCTTATCACCGCAAGGATTTGGACCTTGCTATAATTTTGCATCAGTCAAATCGCTGAAATCCAACTGAACCGCCGCTCTGGGATTTCGCTCTAGTAAGTTTCAGCATATCTCCAAGTTTATCGGGAGCCATCCTAGCAGTACGCATTTCAGAGCCACCCACTCCAGTAATAATAGCCATCACTTTGATAGTGTCGCCAAATCCAGGGTCTTGTCTTGCTCCCCAAATTACGTTTGCATCATCACTTACGTTTGCAGTCATCAGATCAACAACTTGAGATGCATTTTCTAGTGTCATGTATTTTCCACCAGTTACGTGGATAAGTACTCCAGTTGCTCCTGAAATATCTACATCTAAGAGTGGATGATTTAGTGCTTCATGAACAACCTCTTCAGGGCCACGGTCGCTTTCACCATAGAGCATCATTGTGACTCCGCCGTTTGCCATAATTGCTCTTACATCTGCGAAATCAAGATTAATTAGAGATGGTAGTGTGATTGTTTCTACAATACCCTTTACGATTTCGGCAACCAGCTGGTCCATGATTGAGAAGGCTTCATCCAGAGGTAGATTTGGAACGAAGTGTAGTAATCGGTTATTATCCAAAACAAGTACTGCATCTGCGACTTGTCTTAGGCTCTCTAATCCTTCAAGAGCCCGCTTCATTCTCTGTCTTCTCTCAACGTGGAATGGAGTTGTAACAATTCCCACCACAAGTGCTCCTGCTTTTTTAGCTTCATCTGCAACAATCGGACAGATACCAGTTCCAGAACCTCCACCCAGACCACTTGCGATGAATACTAAATCAGCACCGTTTACTATTCGTTGAATCATTTCTCTTCCTGCTTCCGCACACCTGCGTCCTGTACTTGGGTCTCCACCCGCTCCTAGGCCTCTTGTTATGTGTCTACCAACCAGTAATTTTTGTAGTGCCCTAGTATGATCTAAGTGTTGTTTGTCGGTATTTATCGCCACAGTAATAGCGCCCTCAACGCCAAGATGCGTGATGCGGTTAAGGGTATTGTTACCCGAGCCTCCACATCCCACGATCAGAATTCGCGGATTCGGTACACCGAAGCCTCCCATGTCTTCATCTAGTAATGCAGTCGAGCCTTTTTCAACAGCCTCCTGCGCGAGTGAAGCCACCATATCATTCAGCGATTGGTCAGCATGTCTAGTTGTGCGTGTTGCATCGGGCCCCATCCCTTACGCCTCCGAGAAAAACAAGGCTGTTCATTTCACTATTAACCGTGATGCTCGCGAGACTCAGTCGCGAGCCGGTTTTGCGACCCTAATTTGACAGCCATTTCGGTCTGAAGAATTGATATACGCGAGGCTGGTCGCAGGCATTGCCTCGCTTAGCTCAGTTGGTAGAGCACCTGGCTGTAGTTGGAAATTCCAAACGTCTCAGCAGACACCGGGGTTTCCCCAGTTCAAGTCTGG
>PBGS01000033.1 GCA_002720115.1 Methanobacteriota archaeon | reverse complement strand
CTTTTCTTCTAGTTCAGCCCAATCTAGTGCTACTAGCGAAGTGCTAGCAAGCATGATTGCTGCCAAAATAATTGGGGTTAACTTGCTCATTGTCATCTCCTCCAAATTGGGGTCGGTATATCCTCCGACGGCATATACGGTATTTATGGGTTGGCAAAAATAAGGCGTTACAACACTTGCAAAAACCTACCAACGATAACGCATAAAATGTCGCTCAGTACACCATTCATTGTAAACAACCATACCGATTTCAAGTCTATGTTTAATGATTGGTACAATGTATTTGTTTTTTCTATCCTAAATTGAATATAATATCCAAATTTCTCAATCTGGTGAGCCAAGAGATTCAGATGGTGTAATTTTAGTGGCTTTTCGTACGGGTATCCATGTTGATAGTAGTACTAAAATCCAGCCACCAAATACCAGCCAGAATACTTCTGTTAGTGGCAGGATCAGAACTGCGCCTTGTTCTTTCCAGAATGTTTGATGAATTGCTATGTGGAACATTAATGCTACAATTGCTCCGTTAATCATACCAAGCAATGATGTCCAAGAGATTTCTACTAACATAGCACGCATCACCATAGATTTACGGAAACCAAGTGCTCGTATCATTCCTATCTGATTAGACCTTTCAGAAACAGAACGGTAGGTGACAACTCCTATACCCGCAATACCGACAATCAAGCCTAGAGCTAGATATGCTTGGAAAATTGCGAGTATAGCGAAAACTAGACCTAAGATAATCAGTATTTCATCTTCAATTACAGAGGAATATACCCCCTCTCGTGCTAGGTCTTTTGACAAAGACTCTTCAAGTGATTTGGAAGCATCATCCGACCCATGCGAAATGTAAATTCTTGTGGGGACTCCTCCGAACTGATCTTCCACGATTTCACCATTCATCCAAATACCCTGTGAGAATAACTGACTTGATTGTGAAAGCACCCCCCCGACAGTCACAATTCTAACATTTCCGGGGTTTGAAATATCAATTAGCGAAATTGATTTTCCAATTGAAAGAGTTATCCCCGAAATGGACTTGCCTGTGTTCGGATCAATGAGGGCGAATGAGCTGTCAATAAACACCACATCTGCATTATTTTTCATAGAGTCCCAAGCCTGTTCTTGTGTATCACCTAAGGCCCTATCCCAATCCTCTAGAGGAATACCTCCGTGGTCAATAAATCCGTCATCGACACCACGTAAAATGTAACCAATTTTTTCTTCATCGTGCTCTACCCAAACAACTGCTCTATTCACAATCCCAATAGCATCTATTGATTCTGGATTTGTCTCGGTTAAATTCCATTCATATGGATTTGAAGATAATTCTAGAGGAGACCGTCTCGATGACGATAGAAGTATTTCGAAATCGCCACTCGCGTCTTCGACATACCCCGATGAATGCTCTTCAAATTGTGCAGAATAACCTGCAAGGACAATTACACTGAATACTGTTAACGAGAACATGCCCATGATGACTGCAGTTCTAACAGGTGCCGCTGCAGGGTAAGATAGAGCGACTTTTGATACTACACCAAACCTCTTCGATAAAAATGATTTTTGAATTATCCAATTTACTACCCCGGGTGCAATACTTGTCAATATAAGCACTCCTGCGAAGACCTGAACAATGCCCATGACTGCAAACGTGATTTCATCAGGTTTTACTCCAGTATCTACGGGTACCCAAGAATCTGGCGAAAATGCCCACATAGCAAGCACAATTCCGATAGCTGCTACAGTATTTCGACCAGAATGACGTATTGACCAACCTCTTGCATGAGGAAGGATGTAGGTGAATGCTGGAATAATTCCAACTATTAAGCAAGAAGCCATTATATTCCAAAGTGCAAACCTTAGAGGCGAAGATGATTCAATAGTGATTATTGAAAGCCCAGACAGTATACCAGTACCAATCAAAACAATCATTATCAAGATTAACCACCATGGGATACCCCTTTTGTTTAGTGGAGATAGATTCCTCAGTGCTTGAACGATATTTAGCTTGCTAGTCCAGAGCGCTGTGACCCACAGTGTAGACATTGCGATTATGAATCCTGAAGACATTCCGATAAGCATGCTTTCTAGATTGAACGCGTAAGCAATACCATCAGCGCCTGCACTTGCAAATACGCTGCTAAAAGCTACTGATACTAACCATGCTAGGAACAGACCAAAAATCCCACCAAATACTGATGCCGCAATTGAAGCGAACATTCCTTCCATTACGGCAAGTGATCTCATGTCAGATCTCTTTGAACCAATAGCCCTGATGATGGCTTCATCTATTCTTCGCGATTCTGCTAACATCATTACTATTGTCAGTACCAAAAGAATACCAGCACCAATGGTGAACGAACCAAAAACAAGAAACATTGCTGAAAGCGCTCCTGCGCTTTCTTCTGCTGTAGCTAGAGCTTCCTCTTTTGCTGCAACAATTTTCAAATTCATTGTATTTACACCCGAAATTGTATCTAACCAGGCAAGAATATCTGAATTATTTCCTCCATTTATGACGAGTATGCTTCTTTCTCCTTCGGCAGCCGATGCAAGCTTTTCTCCATCGCTTAAATTAATCAATCCGATTATTATTGATTCAAGCTCGTCCAATCCCGGTGCATCTATCGATGACATATTGCCCTCTATTTGCAAAATAGATGGAACGGTATCCCCGTAAGCCCACGGAATCAAGCCATTTACCAGAACATTTTCTGATGAGTTTAACAAGGATAATCTCGAAGATCTTAGAATATCTCCTTCGGGTGGTGATAATTCTCCATCTGTGGCAAGGAACATCTGCGGCATAACCCCAAATCCACCAATATCAACTGTTAGCGGCAATCTCGGCGATAGTTCTCCATCGTCGATAATCGCACCAAATGCTGAACTGCAAACCAGACCATCCTTAGATTGGTCAAATTTACCCGTGTAAAAAGCAAAAACTCTCTCATCGCATTCCGGATTATAATCAAACAGTTTCTCTAGAGACCCATTGAACTTGTAAAGAGAACCATTTTCGACTAGCATTCCACCTCTTACAGCAGGCCAATTTGGAGATTCTTGTCCCGAGATTGTAGTCCAACCAGTTGTTGGAGACCCAACCAACACCTCATCCGAATAATGTAGCCATTCTCCTACAAATTCAGTCTTAACCCATTCACTACCACTGTAGTAATACACTTCCTTAGCAGTTAGATGACTGACAGCAATCCAATCTTCTCCTGAAACGTTTAGATAATCCATTGAAAATATGGTTGATGGCAGGCTAGGTAGAGCTTGGGGGAATTGCGCGGCAATGAGTACCTCTTCACCCTTGATGTGATGGATTATTTCATCATCACCATCACTGAAAATTTCTGTTAGCCCGTCATCATGTGCGACCAGCAATGAGGATTCCTGCAGTGTGACATCATGAATTAAACCACCTCTGGGCACTTCCCATTCATGAATCGATCCTCCACCCTGTTTTTGATAGGAGACTGCACCTCCAGAAATGTACCATATCCCATTGTCATCCAGAAGTACCTCCTCTAGACGATCGTCAGGTAGGGCTATGATTTTCCCGTTCTGTTCTATTTGGATAATGGGTACTTGCAAAACCTCCATAGTCGTTCCACTACCGACCAAATTAGACCTATTTTCAGACCATGAATTCATAAAGTCCTGATTCAGCCTGCCTAGTCCGTTCCCATTTGAGACCGACATTGATTCACCCTCTTCAGTTACTTCAAAACCTGATTCCTCAGCACCTATCAACTGGTCGAAAATATTCTCTATTTCCGAGATGCTATCTGAAGCATCCAAGTCTTTTGAAAGTGAGATTCGCATTTTATTGACTTTCCAATTTTTAGATTGCAGAAACTGTGCATACTCTAGTGAGGTGAAAATTGCAGGTGACTTAGAACCTGCCATTGAGCCTTTGCCATCCATTGAGATTACTGAGGAAATAGTTAGGTTACTTGAGTCTCGAATTAATTCTCCATCATCTGAATTATAGTACCATGATAGTTCCAAGAAATCTCCCTCCGAGAGAGATAGTTCATCCGAAGCCACCTCGTTTATTGCTACTCCAGACCAATCCTCATAGGCATACCAAGCTGCCGTAGGTAACGCTAAACCTCCTGGTTTTGATAACGTGACAGTTGTATCCAATCCATGAGACCATTTGTCTGCTATTCCAGATTCAATTAGTGAGGTCCCAAATAAGGTTGTAAGATTGTAATCCATATCGAAGGAAAAGCCCGTTCTCCTATCTTTCTGGTACACGATTATGTCTGTATCCCCATATACCGCATCTACCTCTTTACTCAATGTTGCATCCAGGCTATCGCCAACAACCAGTGAAGAGGTGATGATGGATGACGCAACTAGCAAACCGGCCATCAATAATGCAGCCTGACGAGGTCTGCGGATTACCTGTTGCCACGCCAGCCTGAAAATTGCTAACCGGCGTGGTGAAAATAGAGGTTGGAGCAAGATGCAAGAAATAATGCCTGCTGAAATCACACATCCCCAAGTAGCGAAGACGCCCATTTCCAACCAGGTTAGAAGGAGCCAGACAAGCCATGAATCAATTATTGGTCCTATTCCTAAGATAACAACGTGCCATGGTTTGGTCATATCTTTCCTTAATGTCCATGCCGCAGGTAGACTGATTGGAGAAATCAGTGCGACTACAGCAATGGTTTCGATTAACATACTTATTCCTCTTCAACTAAGGTCCTACCATCGATTATACGTATTATTCTGCTACATTGTTTCGCAATATCCATGTCATGTGTCACAATTACCAGAGTAGAACCTGATTCGTTGAGTTCCGATAGCAAATCCATGACTTGACTACTGGTTTCTGAGTCGAGGTTTCCAGTAGGTTCATCACATAAAATCACAGAAGGATCGTGAACAATCGCTCTCGCTATTGACACCCTTTGCTGCTGTCCACCCGAAAGTTCTGCAGGTCGGTGGTTAACCCTATCACCTAAACCTACTTTTTCTAGAGCTTGTACTGCCTTCAATCGCGATTCATCAGGGCTATTGCCGAGTAGCAGTAGTGGAATTTCGACATTTTCAACAGCGTTCATTACATCGAGTAGGTGGAATTTTTGGAAAATGAATCCCATCTCCTTACCGCGTAGATTTGTTCTTTCATCATCACTTATACCAAAAAGTGGTCTATCTGACACAAACACCTGCCCAGCAGATGGTTCATCGATTCCTGAAAGAATGTTCAGAAGCGTAGTTTTTCCACAGCCTGACGGCCCCATAATTGCGACCATTTCTCCTCGATTGACCTGTAAATCTATTCCTCTTACAGCCTGGACCTTTTCATCACCCATCTCATATATCTTCCAAAGCCCCTGACAAGAAAGTGCTACCGCCATTGTGCTCCTCACGGCGCCACGGGTTGATAAGATGCCGCTTGATGGCATGGTCATGGAGGCCAAAGTTCTCGCATTCGGGCCAATCGCTGAACAATTAGGTGGTAGAGAACATTCTGTGAAACTTTTACCAAACTCATCCGTTAGGTTTGTTATCGAAGAACTGGGCCTTGAAATGTGGTTGGATAATGGGCTTATGGTTAACCTCAACGGACAGAAAGTAGGAGATGACGAGCCTGTTAGCGATGGCGATGAAATTGCTCTACTTCCACCTGTTTCTGGTGGTTGATAGCCGATTGATTGACAAAGCCCAACCAACTGGGGTGGTTTGAGAGGGACTAGGATGAGATTCGGCCCATTCGAAATAATGATACTATTGGCAATCTTCTTTCTCCTGTTTGGAGCGGAACGCCTCCCTAAGCTAGCAAGAGCTGCCGGCCAATCGAAAGGTGAATTCCACAAGGGATTGCAAGAAGTAACGGGAGAACCATCTTCCGCCAATACTGAAGCAGACCTAGATGCTGGTGGGAAAACGAAAGCCGTAAAGATAGCACAAGAAGCTGAAGCTGCTGGAATCGATCCAACGGGTAAAACATTGGAAGAAGTTCAAGAGGAAATATCCAGCTCAGAAGAATAATCATGATGCGCGTTTTACTTTCATAACAGAGCCACAAACATCGCATATCTCCTCATTTTTGGAATCTGCCTTTCTCGTAGCTCTACATCCAATACACCTTAATTCCCAAATCCACTGCTCATTGCTGACCTTGTTTGACACCGACTCAAACAAATGACCTAGATTCCTACATACATTCTGCAAAGAATAATCATCCGTAAACAATGTTTCACCGGTTGCCATTGCTAGCGCTAAGATGTCCAAATCTACGGGACTGAGTCTTGGTAGGTCGCCGGTTTCAGATGCTGCGATTTCTGCATCTTTGGTGTCAACAGTCATCCATTTAATTTCGATTGATTCAACCAAAATTGCCCTTTGGTTAGACAATTTTCTCAGTTCTTCCAGTTGACTGTGAGCAACTATTCCCCCACAAAGACGCTCAACTGGCCAATGAAGCAAGGCGGCTGTATCCAACACCGGCATATGCCAATCGGTCGAGTTTTCCAGCAATCAAGACTTCGATTGAGAAAGGGTTCATGGGTGTGAAAGGTCCGCCAAAGTCTGAATGTCGTGGAAAGAGACGATTGTCGACTGGTTTGACGGCTTCGGCTGGATTAGTCTTGCTGCAATGTCATTCACCGAAGCGATCATCCAACCTGTACCACCAGATTTACTGTTTTTGCCGATGCTAGTAGGGGCAGATGGAGATACAGCGGTTATTTTCTGGCTTTGGATTGTAGTATCAGTTTCCAGCGTACTTGGTAGTGTCATCGGTTACTGGATTGGAAAGAAATGGGGTAGAGGAGTTTTTACGCGTTTCAAGGCAGAAAGACACCTTGAAAAAATAGAGGCTCTGACATTTAGGTACGGTACTATTGGTACTTTCATCGCAGCATTCTCTCCAATTCCATACAAGGTCTTCGGATGGGCGGCTGGAATGGGAGAAATGAAACTAAAACCATTTATTTTAGCGGGATTATTCGGTAGAAGTCTAAGATTTGGCCTTGAAGCACTACTTATTGGAATATATGGCCAGAAAGCATTGGATGTTATTTGGTGGCTATTAGACAGAGAGGTTCTAATAGGAATCGTTCTGATTATCGCTATAGTTCTAGGATGGTTTGGATTGAGATGGTGGAATGGGTTAACTGTCGACCCCAACATTCATGAATAATCATCTCTGGGGGAACAATGTCTGCTTGTGTGGTGTAGTGGTCCATCATTTCGGGTTTTCATTCCGGCGACCCGGGTTCAAATCCCGGCACGAGCATCTCAAAATCCAAATTTCATTGAAATTTCTGAATTTTTGTTATTAGATACAAGTCAAGAAATCGTATTTTCTCAGAACTATTGAAGCGCAATCTGAGTACCGTATTCCTACCGATTTGTTGATGAACTGAACAAGGTTTGAATTTACCATGACGATTCAGGATGAATTCCCACCAGTTGGAGAGAAAAACATTGAAGAATCTCAAAAATTCATTATTGAGTTGTTGGGAGTAGTCTTGTTTTCTACACTAATTTGGGCTTTTTTCCGATTTANAACACAGGATATCATCGGTGATGTCAATTCGATATCATTTAGCATATCTTACATGATATTTGCACCCGTTATTTTCCTAGGTCCAATGATGTTTTATTGGGTTAAACATAGAGAAGAAGAGGGGNTTCCNGTTAGGTTATTTGCGTACAATTCACCGCAGGCAACCTTCACTNAACGAATGGTAAAATACGTNCTACTGATNGGTATTTCCTTAACTATAGTAAATCTCTTGTTGGAACTATTTTTGGATTATATGNTCCTTAATTCGGGAATGTATGGCGAAANANAATTTAATTTCTTGTGGATGGATGGCTATGATTCAATATTNGCTTACTTNATNCTAATTGTCACACATTTAGCAGTAGTTGCAACTGTTGAGGAGTTTTTCTTCAGAGGTTTCGTTCAAGACCAATTATCTAGGGTTGTTAAATTCTGGCAGTCTATACTAATATCTGCAACTATTTTTGCAATGACACACATACCGATNGCCATTTTTATCTATGAGATTGAAGGTTTATGGTTAACTACATCCCTAATTAGTTGGTTTGGTTTTGGCCTTGCAACTGGTTATCTATATCACATCACTAGAAACATTTGGGTTGTAGTCGTATGGCACGGCATCTGGAATGTGACTATTTCTACAATTGATNGGAGTGTTTACGTTTCCGAGATTCCAAGTTCAGGATTAGAAAATATTGTCTGGATATCTCAAACTATTTTGATAAATGCATTATTGTTGACATGTATTTACTTCGCTAGAGATTATTTAGAAGAATTTGGTAGNTTCGAAAAATTTCCAGAGGCACCTAAATCCATCGAGGTTAGATTGTGACGTTCGACTCTGATTATGAACCGTTTTTCGAGCCACCTGGATGGATTATTGGACCCATTTGGAGCTGCCTTTACCTTATGNTAGCTCTAAGTTTCTATACTACANTTAGTAAGCGAAACAAAATCAAANNCTCTGGTTTTGCCATNGCCGTNTTTGTAATCCAAATGGTTGCTAATCTTGCATGGCCGAGTGTTTTCAATGATGCAAAATACTTACAATCACTGTTATTGATTGTGTTAATGGTCGNACTGACTTCAATTTACTCTTACAACATACATAAAGAAAATCCCAATGGTTCTATGTTGGTTTGGCCATACATAGCATGGGTTTCTTTTGCAGGTATTATCAACGCTGCGTATTATCTCAATGCGTAATTAAAAATTACCTGAGATACCTTTGAGTCTCATTAAACCCTCCAATATACATTGGATTTTCGCCACGATTATCGATAACAACCGGGACTGTTCGGTGACCTGTTTCGGCTACGACTTCGTATCTGGCATCAGGATTGTGATCGAAATTTATCTCATCATAGGTTAGATTCTTTGATTTNAGTAAACGCTTTACTGCAACGCAGTAAGGGCAGACGGTCGTGGAGTATACAACAAAGTCAGCATCCGATTCTTGGGCGTCCTTGACAACACGACTCATGTCNTTTGGTCAAGATTGGTGTTTTTGAATTTGTGTGTATTATTCAGTGAGAACAAGGCCTTCATTGTCGATTTTCCATTCCAAGANATCCCAGGGAATTTTTTCTTTCGTAGATTCAGGATTTCGAGAAATTATTCCCACAAAGCCTCCGGCTGCGGCACCCATTCCTTTCCACGCTAAAACATCGCCCATATCCGTAAGAATTTCGTAANGTTTGTTCAATGAGGAATCCAATTTCCCAACAGCAGCCGTATACGAATTCATCGCTTCACAAACACTGAATCGATCGTCTCTCTGTACAGCCGTTGCCATGTCTCGACCACTCTGACGAATTTCCATCAAATGGGGAAGCACCTCTTCATACCTGGACCATACACTGCTGTGTAAATCACCAGAAGTGTGTCTAATACCCGTATCAGCTAAAATCAGATGTTTCTCAATCCATCTGTTGAAAGATGACGGAGGTACAAGATGTACCCGTTCTACGCCTTTCCCGATGAATTTGAGGTGTTGAATACCTCCGTATCTAGCTGCCCATTGATCTTGTCTTCCCCCATGGTTACCCAATAGTTTCTCAAATTGATACGCAAGTTCTTCAGAATTTTTTGCGCCTTTAATCACTGACATGAGTGCAACGTTGATTGCACCGGTGGTTCCAAGGCCACTACCAATAGGCACATCACAAGTATATGATACAGATAATTTTCCATTTTCATCGACGTCTAGATTAGCATGTGCGTAGTGATTTATTGCTATGTTGACTACATCGCCACCTACTTGCTCACAGAATGGAGGAGCATCAGACCAACCTCCCGCTAGGTCAATCCGAACCGGGGCTTTTGCGGTAGGCATGATTGGGCTAGATAGTTCTGTCTTAATTCATCTACCCTAAGCAAATAAACCGGAATTGGTATCAAAAGTTCCAATTGAAAAATCAATTTTGCAATTGTATAATTTACACTAGGCTTTTCAGCCAGTATGCAACCGAGTCATGATGCTCAAGAGGAATCATATGTCCCTTGTGATGTTCGATTCTAGTTACATTCCATCCGGATGATTCGAAAATTTCTGGAATCTCAAGACCCGCATCAAGACTTACTCTATTATCTGATTCTCCGTGCATCCACAATAATTTCCTTGCTGGGATTTCTTGTAATCTGTTCTTTAATTCTAATGGGCGAACTGCTCTTGTCCCAATTGCAATGACTCCTAGAATGTTCAAATCAAATTGAAGTAATTCTTGAGCCATGGCACCTCCTTGGCTAAATCCACCTAAAACAAGATCATCATCTGGCAAGAGTTTTGATAGCTTCAACAATGATGAATCCACATCTGATAATTCCTTCGCAGATAGTATTCTTCTGCCAGGATTATCCTCGCCCTCATACCGCCACCAAGTGAATCCTCGATTGGGGTGATTAAATTGTGCCTGCGGGACAATTAAGGTCCAACCTTTAGGTAGAATCTTTTCAGCAAAGGGGCGCATCATTTCTGCGGTGCCTGTCATACCATGCATCATTACAAGTGTAGGCATATCCCCACCTCATAATGTCCATGAACGGACAAGAGCACCAGCAACTTTCAGATGAACATAGGAATCCGCTCCTCTTACCGTAACCGTGATTGAATGCTCACCTGAGGTAGATGGGATTGTACCGAATGAGCCCTTTTCAGTTGCCCCAGCACCCCAAGCTCGAGTTAATGGAGATGCTCCTTCGTGATCTTTGATACTGAGTGAGCCTGAGCCACCTTGCTGACTGATTTCAACATCTAAATACCAAACTAAAGTATCCCATGCTTCATTTGGAGAGTAACCNTCGTCGAGAAATGTATCATACACTTCTTGGTCGTTTTCCTCATACAGGTTATCATGTATATCTCCAGCACGGTAGAAAAACACGTTACCNGTNTATCCTGTCTCTTTCTGAACAAGGTTCATCTGTAAGTTATTTACACCTTCATTGTCAATCCAAAATAGACTCTTTATGAAGCCTTGTCGTCCACTAAATACGTAATTAAGTTCGTGGCCTTCACCCGAGGTCGCAGAAACAGTAACTTCTCCATCATATATCTCATCAGTACTNGCAGTCCAATCCTGACCTAGGAGCCTAAACTGCCATGTATTGCCAATTTCCCATGGGAAATCAAAAACAGGCTGAGGCTCTCCATTTTCATAAACCGATAATCCATCCATCGTAACTCTACCAAGAAATGGATTGTGATTAATCACAGCATGTCTCTGGGCTTCTCCTTCTGATGAGATACCCAGCATGAATAAGCCGTCATCTTCACGGATATCCGCCACTACTAAGCGTGTACTATCCTCTCCAAANTGTGGAGTAATGAAAGTATACAACCACTGGTCACCGACTTGCCATTCAGGTAACATAAGGTCGTCACCTGTGGTATTGCCGGTATTGGATTCAGTACTACTCTCGTTACTTATACACCCTGCAAGACTGACTGTCACCATCAAGACTGANAACAGATAGGCACGCATGATNTACCCTAGTTCTGTTTTATTTTTCACTATACGGGTTTTATGCTCAGAATAGGAAACCACTACCAAGTGAACTTGCGATAACAACCGCAACGATGCTCATCAACTTGATTAGAATATTCAGAGCTGGTCCACTTGTGTCCTTGAATGGGTCACCGATAGTATCNCCTATTACAGCAGCGTCGTGAGCGTCATCACCCTTCTTTGCACCATCGATATGTCCCTGCTCGATTGCCTTCTTCGCATTATCCCATGCTCCTCCAGCGTTTGCCATGAATAGTGCAAGTAGAACACCAGTGACTAGAGCGCCTGCAAGCATTCCACCAAGTGCTGAGGCACCAAGTGCGTATCCAACAAGAACTGGAGCAAAGACCGCAACTAGACCTGGTGCCACCATTTCTTTCAAAGCAGCCTTAGTCGAGATGTCAACACATGTTGCTGAATCTGGCTTGACNCCTTCTCTGCCTTCTAATAGACCATCAATTTCCTTGAATTGTCTGCGAATTTCAACAACCATTTCTCCAGCAGCCTTTCCAACACTTGTCATTGTCATTGCTGCTACTACGAATGGTAGGGCACCACCGATTAGTAGNCCCATTACTACTGCGGGCTCACCTAGACTTAGAGTGAACTCATCGTAAGTTACTGCTGTGCTGTATGCTGCAAATAGTGCTAGAGAAGTTAGAGCAGCGGAACCGATTGCGAATCCCTTTCCTACTGCTGCTGTTGTGTTACCGATTGAATCTAGAGCGTCTGTGATTTCACGTACTTCTGAACCAAGTTCTCCCATTTCTGCAATTCCACCTGCGTTGTCAGCAACTGGTCCATATGCATCAACTGTCATTGTAACACCGACGGTACCTAGCATACCCATAGCAGCGATTGCGATGTTGTAAAGTCCTAATTCATCGCCTCCGATCTTGAANGCACCAAAGATACCTGCAGCGATTAAAAGGATTGGAATCATTGTAGACTTCATTCCAACAGACAAACCTGCGATTGCATTTGTTGCAGGTCCAGTCTTTGACATTTCGCCAATGTGAGGAATTGCNGTTGTTGGAATTCCCATGACAGGTTCGATACCAGTGTAGTATTCGGTTACTAGACCAATTAGAATTCCAACTACGCTTCCTAGAATTACAGCCTGCATGACGTCTGATTCGACATTCAAGTCGAACATGTCGATTGCGAGGTAACCACCAGCCCAGAATAGAATTGCAGCGATGAATGTAGTGTTTCTAAGGGCCGCTGCTGGGTCCTTCATACCCTTCATGAAGGCCATTGAAAAGACACCAACAAGAGAAGCAACATATCCTACTAGACCTAAGAGAATTGGAAGTAGAATATAATCCTCAGCAGATCCTGCAAAATTATCTCCACCGAACCCATCGCCATTTGCAATAATCATTGCTGCGATGATAGAACCGACGAAAGACTCGAAGATATCTGCACCCATCCCTGCTACGTCACCAACGTTGTCACCAACGTTGTCAGCGATAACACCTGGGTTTCTTGGGTCATCTTCAGGAATACCTGCTTCAACCTTGCCTACTAGGTCGGCACCAACGTCAGCCGCCTTTGTGTAAATACCACCACCGACTCTAGCGAATAGTGCAATCGAAGATGCNCCCATACCGAAACCTGCTGCGGACTCGATGTGAGATGTCTCTCCTGAACTTAGCCAGTATGCAATCAGAGAAATACCTAGTAGACCTAGTCCACCAACTGACAGTCCCATGACTGCGCCACCATTGTATGATACTGCAAGTGCCGCTGGTTGTCCACCGCTCTTTGCGGCCATTGCGGTCCTCCCGTTAGCAGATGTTGCCGCTCTCATTCCAGAGAAACCTGCCATTACGCTCGCTACCGCACCAGCCAAAAATGCTATTGGAGTGTAATAATCACCAGTGTCAGCATACAGTAATCCAGCAACGATGATCACGAATATTGAGAGAATCTTATACTCTGCATACAGGAAGGCCATTGCGCCATCTTGAATCTCTTGAGTGATTTCAGCTACCTTCTTATCTTCAATTTCAATGCTGTCGTTCTTCTTGTACAATACAAACGCTACAACCAGTCCTACTATTGCTGCGCCCGCTGCCATAATCTCGATGTCCATAAAATACACCTGCTGGCCGGCGACCTACCTCCCCTTCATAAGGACATCCCCCTGTAAAATCCCGACGTAAGTCGTTTTTACCTTGATACACTATCCAGCCGAAGGAAAGAATGTTGCTTGACAAATCAGCAAAAGCGATCGGAAATCTTGACCAACCTCGTTACATGGCATGAGTTTTGATTATGCAAAGATGTGCTATCTTGACATCGATATGAATACGATGATTGATAGATGAGCATCGGTACGGGTATAATGATGCCAATCACAGCGGAAGAGGTCCTAAATGAAATCGGACCTGTTCAAGACATTCTCGACGCACATGATGGTGTTGTCACCGTAATCGACACTGCAGACGGAAATGTAATGCTGTCACTCGACGGAGGGTGCGTGGGATGTTCTTCTACGCCAATGACTGCGATGCAAATTTATTATTCCTTGAAAAAACTAGATGCAGTAAATGATGTAGTCTTTGTCAACGGAGAACTGCCTGAATACATGCGCACTTTCATCGATCAAAAAATGGCTGATGAATCCAAAAATGAGGGAGAAATAATCTGATTATTCCTCTTCCTTTTTACCAATGCTGTGAGGGTTTGCCCCAAATGAAACATTCTGACCTTTTATGTTCATTTTTGCCGCAATGGCTACCACTACACAAAGAACAGATAGCGGCTTTGGTAGATAGTTAGAACCCCATAATTCCCCGCCAATCGATGAAAGAACCCATAGTACCACTGCTGTTAGTAGCAGCGAGAACATTATGAAATTCTGAGCGATTAATTCCATTTTCTCATTTCGAGAAAATGTAGCGATAAACACAAACGCAGTAAGCGAGATGTAGCACATTGACTGTGCCAAGACCTCGACTAGTTCTGTCTCGCTCATGCCCATGCTAATAGGCAGGGGTTCTTCAACCCGCACGCATTGGAACATTCATGGCAGGCACATCTTGGACTCTGGCAAAGCCCAGACAAAATGGACCTCCATACTTCAGTAGAAATCAGGTTAGCACGGCTCTACATCAAATGGCGGTTTTACTAGAGCTATCAGGTGCGAACATATTCAGAACTAGATCTTATCAAAATGCATCTAGGTTAATTGGGTCACTTTCACAAGATTTAGGCGAGTTAGTTGCTAGTGGAGAAATTTTCAATCTCAAAGGAATTGGGAAAGGTCTTGGGACGGCTATTTCAACAGCGATCACTGATGGACAGTGGCCAGAAGACTGGACTGAGTTACACAAAAACACNCCGCCTGGGTTGATTCAGATGCTCGGAATCCCCGGCGTGGGACCTAAGAAAATCAAAATCATGCACGNCGAACTAGGAGTATTNTCAGTTGCAGATTTACAGAAAGTTTGTGAGAATAATGAAGTCGCCCCAATGAAAGGATTCGGACCAAAGAGCCAGCAAAAAATACTGGATGGTATCGAATTACTTGCGAGATTTTCTGCGAGGAGNAGACTGGATATTGGACTAAGNTACGGTCAAACCTTCCTATCAATGATTAAACAATTACCNGGTGTTGAGAGAGCGGAATTAGCGGGTTCTGCCAGACGAAGAAGAGAAACAATAGGCGATTTGGATATTGTTGCTGCCGTTAANCCCGATGATGTTGAAGCCGTAACAAATGAGATTCTGTCATTGAAAGGAATAGCAGACATCAAAGGAGCAGGGGATTCTAAAGTCTCAGTAATCCTTGATACTTCAATATTCGAGGATGGTTTTAGTTTGGGCCACCTAGATCAGAAAGTATTGGACGCTATAGGCGGAGAGTCTTACGAACAATTAGAGTCTAGCGGGACTATTGATGCACAAGTTAGACTGGTTCCGTCCCATGTATTCCCCTATACTCTAGCATACTTCACAGGCTCGAAGGAGCANAACATTCGAATGAGGCAAGTGGCCCAAGATAAAGGACTCAAATTAAACGAATTTGGGCTNATGCCAGAAACCGAATTNACGGGTATAGAAGCAGCTGCAACCTCCCTACATGCGATTGACGAATCTGACATATATGCCCACCTTGGATTGGATTATGTTGTCCCAGAACTAAGAGAAGACCTTGGAGAAATGGAAGCATCTGCAGCTGGAAGCCTACCCGAACTAATAACAATCTCAGACGTAAGAGGTGTTCTACACAACCACACTACACTTTCCGATGGCGAGGCTAGTCTTGAACAGATGGCTGATGCGGCAAGAAGAATGGGTTTGAATTGGCTTGGAATAGCAGACCATTCTCCCAGTCTGAAAATAGCTAACGGAGCCAGTGCTGAGGACTTACTTGCACAGTGTAAAACAATAAGAGAATACAATAGAAATTGGAAAAACGAAGGCACTGATTTTAGACTATTGAGCGGTGTTGAATCAGACATTCTAGAAGATGGCAGACTAGATCACCCAGACGATGTCCTCGCTCAAATCGATTATGTTGTCGCTAGNGTCCACGCAATGACACGCTGGAGAGGAAGAGATGAATCTCAAAACACTGAGGATTTATTGAAAGCCTTAGATCACCCTGCAACAACTGTACTAGGACACCCTACTGGCAGAATTCTACAGGGAAGAGAAGGCTACGAAATAGACCTCCACACAATACTTGAACACATGTCTGAAGCAAACAAGGACGGGCAGTTGAAGGCGGTGGAAATCAATGCATCACCATACAGACTGGACTTGGATTGGCGATTGTGCAAGAGAGCAAAGGACCTTCAGGTACCCATTGTAATTAACCCAGATGCCCATTCAATCAAGGGTTTAGGCGACATAGATTATGGAGTTATGATTGCACGCAAAGGATGGTTAGAGGCTGGTGATATTCTGAACTCGCTCACTTGTGAAGAGATATATGAGAGACTACCGGGGGCTAAAATATGAGATTTATAAGAGCAATAATTATTGGACTTTTATCAATTTTCCCGGGGACAATAATAGGCTACCTTGGATGGCTNGCCACAGGATCTAGCGAAAATAATTATGACTTGTCAGTNGTTCTCTTTTGCAATATTTTACCGATAGGATCTGTCATACTTGGTTTTATGTGGGCATGGATTAATGGGGAAGAGTACGCCGTAAACTATCGAGGATGATATTTTGAAGCGCTCAGAGAAAGCACCCCGTATTTTACAAATGCTCGANGAGTTTTATCCTGAAACTCCAGTGCCACTANACCACGAGACNCCNTTTCAATTACTAATTGCCGTACTAATGAGTGCTCAAACAACAGACAAGAAAGTCAATGAGGTGACACCAGAATTATTCAGGCGAGGACCGGATGCAGAAAGNATGGCTAAACTCACTCCGGAAACAATTCAAAAAATAATTCGAGAGGTGGGGCTTGCTCCTACAAAAGCGAAAAACATATCAAAATTGGCTCAGATTCTCGTTGAATCTTATGATAGCGAAATACCAAACACATTCGAAGGCCTAGAGTCACTACCTGGCGTCGGCCACAAAACCGCAGGAGTTGTAATGGCGCAGGCCTTTGGGGTCCCAGCATTTCCAATAGACACTCACATTCACAGACTGGCAGCAAGATGGGGATTATCTAACGGCACGAATGTTGTGAAGACTGAAAAGGACCTAAAAGCAATCTTCCCGAAGGAATCTTGGAACAAATTGCACTTACAGATTATCTTCTTTGGTCGTGAATATTGTCCGGCGAGAAATCACGACCTTACCAAATGCCCAATCTGTTCTTGGGCAGCGACAAAAAAGAGGATTAAGCAGGAGATGGGCGCTCGNTAACTTGTTCAAATCCATCCATAGGATTTAGTACGCCATTCTACNGATAACCCAAACANGTACGTCGACCATGCCTTGTGCGCGTGAAAACTTCAATGCGACTTTAGGGNAACCTTCCTCGTCCACAACATTCATTCATCATACAGTAGACCCTAATCATTACAGACAAGAAACAATAAATTCGATTATCAGAGTCAAAGAATAAACAATCTCTTGCATGTTTGAGCAAAGATGGAACTAGATGAATTCTATCTTTTTATGATAGATATCGAACTACATGCTAATTTCACGTGCTGAACATGCTCGATGCCCCATCAAGTATGAATGAAGAGACAAGACTTGCGAGTGCAGCGACCCATAACAACTGAATCATTTGGCCAAGAGCACTAGTTAGTCCTCCACCCCGTAACCTTGTAGCAATCAGTGATACTGCCAANACTTGAATCAAAATCAGGATTGATGCTATAATTTTGAACATCAAAATATTCTGCTCAACNGCACTAGGNTCTTCCATNACAGGTAGAACAAAGTCCCCTGCTGCATCTGAAAGTGTGCCTATGTCAGTAGTTTCTGCAATACTTGTCGCAACTCCAGCAATTGTTTCNCCCAATTGAAGAACTATGGAAATAGTGACGTTGAGAGAAACTACTGATGAAATCAACAGACCAAATGCNACNCCCCACATTGTCGATGCAGAGAGACTCCTCCTCCTTCTCAACGAGAGCAAGTTCGTAACGGACCTCGAAACCATATCTGCTGTTTCTGCGGGTTCTCCGGAGGATTGCGAACCTTCGATGTAAATTCTATTGTAACGAGAGATGACAGCAGAATTTGTGTCTGCTGCGAAGTAATCCCAAGCACGTTCACTGTCAATCCTTGTTGAAAGCCTCTTTTCTAGACGATCTATTGACTCGTCTAGCATTCCAAAATCAATTCCTCTTAGNGCCCTTATGGTGGCGCTTGGCTCTGCGCTTCTTGCCTGTGCTGTACCACCAAGAGCACGAATAAAATCAGGATAAGCTTCGTCTCTCCGAAGGACCTTTCTCTCCTCACGCTGTACGAGGACTGAAGGAACCAAAAGCGGAGTAAGCGGNACTGCGAGTAAAATAAGTCCGTATTTGTCCCATGTCATTGTCAAACCTTCCCAAAATGCGATGACTACTGATATGGTCACTATCAGTAAAANTATGCTCACAATTCCTGCTCCTANCCAAGTTTGTCTAAATAGTAAACGAAATGGTGTCTCAAACACGTCACGAGCAAAGGTTTGATCATCGGGAATAGTGGCTCTAAAAGCAAATAAGGCACCTACCTGAATTATNACGAAAACGAATCCCGCAAGCAATAGCCATCTGATTCTGCTAGCAACTTCGATTGGAGTGTCCGCACCTCCGTTTCCAATTTCGAATAATACAAGATGGATTCCTGCTACAACTAGGCCGAATAATCCAGCGGAAACTAATGAAACATAGATTTCTTTCAACGTATCTACGCTCTCTAGACGTGTGTCGTAAAGGGTATTGTACTGCTCCGCNACGGTTTCTTGTTCTGCACGCATAAAAGCATCAATCGGTTGACCCGCTTCTATTGAGAAAGCCATCCTATCAAGGAAGTCGGTCCATAGAGGAGAGGGGGATTGCTGAGCAACTATTCTTGCGGCTTCTGGTAAAGAGGTATGCCATTTGTCCACTAAGGTCTCTATTCTCTTTACTTCCTGAGCTAACTCACCGTAATCTTTCATTTGACGTAAAATATCGAATATTGTGTCTGCTCCTACCTCACCNAGGGAAAGAATACCCATCCTTGTGATGAACATGTGCATTTCTTTCTCAATTTTAATGGCAGAACGATTGACCTCTAAAATCGGGAANTAAATAGCCGCACCGCCTGTCAAGAGTGGTAACAAGATTATCAAAAAGATTCCAGTGAAGCCTGCGAATAATCCGCCTTCTGAAAATCCTCCTGTCAACCAAATCATCAGAATTGCTGTGATTAACCCTGCAAGAGCAGAGGGTAATACAAACAATATCAGAAACCGTGGAACCGGCATTTCAAGACGACGCAGAGCAATCTGCCAAGTCGCCATTCGCTCCATCTAATCATCCCCATTTCAGCGTTCNGTCACACTAACCCATGTGTCAACTGCGGAGCGGAATGCATCCCAACCGCTGTTGTAATAGAGATTTANTANGTCGAAAACATCATCATAATGGGTAAGATCCCTATCAGCCATTATCTGTATTGCATCAGCACGACGAGTCAATTCATCGTACACATCTCTCTTATTTTCGAATCCCATCTGTGCTGCAATTTTGTTTTCCATCAGGTGAGATTGGAACATACCACGGAAGTAATGCTTATCTTTGACTGGATCCCACTCGAACATGCCTCTTGTCAACACACCATCGCTGTGTTTATTGTACCCAATTACCTCGTCGATACCNGTTATTCTACGAGCAATTCCACCNCCGGGTGCTTCGACAACTTCTTGGAAAATCGCAAAGTTTAGGTTATCGAAGAACCGAATTGGAACGTTTATTGGGTCTCCTGTGAATCTTTGAATCATTTTGACAATAGATGATGCGTGGAAAGTTGCTATTACAGGGTGACCTGTTTGCATCGCCTGGAATGCTGTCGCTCCCTCTACACCACGTATTTCTCCAATAATGATGTACCTAGGACGAGAACGTAAAGCNGCTTTCAATAAGTCGAACATCTCGACTCTACTCTCTTCATTTTTTGAGTCTCTGGTTACCAGTCTCTGCCAGATTTTGTGTCTAACCTTAACTTCAGGCGTATCNTCTGCAGAATATATCTTGACGTTGTGGTCAATGAACGGTAATATGGCATTCAAAGTTGTTGTTTTTCCTGACGCTGTTTCTCCACTTACTAAAACAGACATACCGTATTCTAAACAAATCCAGATGTAAGCAGCCTGTTGAGCACTCATCGTACCCCACTTTATGAGTTGGATAACNGAAATTGTTTCTTCTGCAAATTTACGTATAGTAAATGACGGACCTAGCATAGATACGTCATCTGAGAATATAATATTGATACGCGAACCATCTAATAATGCGCCGTCAATGATTGGTTTGTTGTCTGAAACTGGACGACCTATGCGCTCGGACATAGCCCTCAAATANCGTGCTAGTAAATCTCTCTCACGGAATCTGATGTTTGATGTTACCATACCAAACACCTTGTGGTCCATATGAACGTGCTTCAATCCAACAGAGTGAATGTCTTCTAGCATTTCATCAGAAAGAAGGGGTTCCAATGGGCCATTTCTGATTAAATCTCTAATGATGATGTATCGAAGTCTGTCTCTTTGTTCTTTTGATACTACTATCCTTTTGTCGTCCATTCCAAGAACTTCCCACATTCGGCCTTGCCTTCTGACTGAACCTCTAGCATCACTGTCTAAGATGGTATATCTGTCTATCATTCCAGATAGAATGTTTTCAAATTCATCATCAGTAGTAAATGTCGGCGCACTTGGCGCTTCTTGTAGTAGAACTTCAATCAATGTACGTCGAATATTCTCTTCCTCATCTGTCAATTGAGGCTCAAGACCAAACCACAAGGTCTGACCCTCTGAACCATCATCATCAACTGGACGGTACATGTGAACGAAAATTGGTTCTTTTGTGACGTAAATTAGNTTCANTGGATCCATTTTACGAGCATCTCTATCCAACGGGCCATAGTAATACGGTCTGCTTCCATATTGAGTCTCAAAATCTTTTACCCACTGAGCGACGTGTGGATGTGCGGCCATTACCGACTCAAGGTCGCCACGCTGGAATCTTAGTTCCTCATCTTCCATCAGCTCACCGCCGTNNTATCTACAATGAAGCCCATGTATGGCTCAACACGCCATCCAACGCTTGCCTGCACAGGTCCTGCGGCTCTCAAAAATCTGGTAACCACGATTGTGCGTTTTATNTCACCACCAACGAATCCTGCGTTCATATCAAGGAGAACTTCACATGATGAACGNAATTTATGTAGTAATTTGTTATCCATTTCTGNGGGATCTACTGTGAGTAGTAATGAGCGTGATTCGCTGCAAACTTTTCGCAGCCTCTGTAATGTGGATATGTGCTGAGATGGTTCAAGACCCTCCGGCATAAGTGAAGATGCTGAGTCCACTACAACAACATCTGATTTTTCTACAGCGTCAGACTCTAGAACATCGAACAAGTCTACGCCTTCTTTCGTTTCTGCAATTACNCCAAACCTTGAGAAAACNAGTAGTTTCCCGNTGGCGATGTAATCAGTTACTGGATATCCAATGGACTCCATTTGTTCTATCCAACCACGAGTGGTTAGTTCTGTTGTAACTACCAGAACCTTTGAGCCGTTCTCTAATAGACCGTAAATCAGCCTTTGGCTAACTAGCGACTTACCACTTCCTACCTCGCCTTGTATCATCCACAGACTGCGATTAGGTAAGCGAGCACCCATCGCATTTGCTAAACTGTCTTGTTCAAGAGTAAACTCATACCCATCTTCTACTGGCTTNGGCGGTTCGTCAAACACTTAATCTCACCTCGGCTGTTTCTGAGTCTGTGCCTTTTACACCATCACTTGCTGTAGACTGAACCACTATGGTTACAGTCGCGAAATCGTTGTTTGCATAGTTGAAACTTGCATCTGTTACCGTGACTTCGATGANATAATCGCTAGCCCATACTCCATTTGAGGGGTAGAGAGTCGTTGCGCCAACAGTCGTNGAAGAAATTCCGTCCACGAAAATTGTGAACGAACTTTTGTCAAGTGTTCTGATTCCAGTATTTTGGAAGTAGAGGGTTATCTCTTGATTCGTGCCAGTTGTNTCCAAGAACACGTCGCCACGGTCGCCGCTAAAAGAGACCTCTGTTTCGGCATCTGCTACTTTTTCCCTAGCATTGATACCGTTAGCCTCTGCAACGTTACCCCAAGATTCCAACAAGACAACCGATGCAGCACCGCTAATCAATAAGGATGTTACAAGTAAAATCATTGAACTAGCACCTGCATCCGCCATGTTTTCACCTCAAATGACTTGTGAAGCCTTTGTTATACCGTCTATTGTCACAGNGATGCGAGAAACTGTTGACTGCCCCCCGCTATCATAGTAAAACTCGAAAGTTTCGCCAGGGAATATGATGGTTGGTTGATATCCANCATGTCCGTCAGATAGGTTGATTGGCGAATTACCATCACTAAACAACCAAGCTAAATCTGTTTCAATATCTGAACTTCCTTCATTTGTTAGATTCATGTAGACTAAGTTGCCAAGTGTTGCAGTAATATTCAGATTACTGCCTGTGTTAGGACCTGTGACCTCCAAGAAGTACGTGGAGGTGTAGAGATACGATGATCCGTGATCNANGATATTTANTCCTGTAACTGTACCTCCAGAGATCACAAGGTCCGCGAGGAAGGAGCNTTGGCTGCCGTTTACTTCTACCTGACCGGCGGAATAATTTGTCCCGCCGTTGTTTATTGTAAATCCAACAACCGCTCCCTCAACGTTAGTGGTGTCCTCAATAGTAAATTGTGCAACGGGTTCAGCAGTTGCTTCAATCTGTGCGATGGAATCATCCACCTGAGATTCAAGGGTAGCCATCGCTAATGCAAAAACTACCAGCAATGATGTTCCTACCACCATTGCTCCAACTGCTACACTACCCATTCACTCTCCACCCCTGAGTGCTCTCGCCCTTCTCCAATTAGAGATGAGCGCAGAGAATGTTAGCAATTCCCTGTGTGGCAAATGGTCTTCTAATGCGCTCTCTGTATCACCNGGAGCNGCCATCTGTACAATTGCCAATACAAGTCTTCCTTCGTCTGCTGTTAGCATACCAGAGCTCATTGCCTTCTGAGTAAAGGAAACNGCTGCCATGCCGGATAGATTNTCCAGAAGCAGTGCTGCTACGGTTGGTGCCCCAACCGANCCCTCTCCNCCTTCTCCTAGGTGCGCAGGTGCAACTAAGAATGGATTAGAGGCTAATGCTTGTGCTTCATACAATTCCAACAATGGTGCTGAGTCCTCTGACTTGAGACGCTCAGAGCCTGCGGCGGTAATTACCTCACCGGAGGATGTGACTATTGTGTCGCCATCTCCAAGTTCAACTTCAGCCGCTCCAGAATGTTCAGAGTCCCCAATGCCAGCATGTGTTACAACGCCGTCCTCGAGTCTGTTTTCAACCCTACTGAGAATATCCTCAACCAGGTCTATACGNCTAGATATTAACCGTTCTAGACCTGATGTGTCGATACTCGCTTGCGCTTGTGCCGGTGCACCTGCTGATGCGGTCGGCAAAGACCCGCTGCTATTTAGCCGAGCTCTAGTCGGACCGGGAGATATCGTCCAAGCATCCTCTTCAGTTAAGTCGCCTTGTTCTGGCATTGGCACTTGCTCTATCGCTATGTTTGACATAACGCGCAAGCGCTCCTCTGAAAGGTCGCTTTGAGCGTCCCCCGATTTATCACTGCTACCGAATGGCCATGCCATTTCAGTACCTCCTAATTCTCATTGAACCCCGTGCCACGAATGGCAAATTTTGGGGTTCAGTTCGAATCAGATAACAAGTGATCCTCTGGTTGTGTCAGAGATGTATAGCGTCTCGTATGTTGAACCGCCACCCTCGACGTGTATCCAAAGTGTTACTTCAGAGTTGATTCCGACATTGGTTGCGGAACAATCATCACCAGGTGCTGCGTTCATGACCAGAGCATAGGAGATTCCAGGCTCNAGGTTGTTCTGTACTGCATTTGCGGTACCAGCTTCATCTACGTCAGTTGCTTGGGCAAATGTTCCTGAAACATACTGGTAGGCACCNTTGGTATCCTCACATGTTAGCTGGAAATCTGTTGTAGTCTCATCTAAAATTTCAGAACCTGGGGCTGTCTCAAAGTACAACAAGTAAGACGCTGCAGGGTCGTAGACNAACACCGAGTTAACAGCAATCTTTCCGGANATTTCCTGTTGGGTGTCTGATCCTGTCTGCTGTGCGTTTTGCTGTAATTTTTCACCTGTTTGGATAATTACTGCGGAAGCAACTGCCGCCACAAGAATTAGCGCGATAAATACAATCATTGCACCGATTCCGATAGANCCGGTTTCATNATTTTTCAATTCAATATTTCTTCTCATCTTAGTCACCTCAAACAACTGGGTCTCCTTGTGTTATACTTTGGTAATACAGAGTCTCATAGGTAGAGCCTCCACCATCTGCGGAGATTACCATAGAGTGCTCTTCATTTAGTGTTGGAGGGCAATCTGCGTTACCGCCGACTGCTCCACCTACAGTTAGGTCAATCATGTATGTCTCTCCTGGGTTAAACTGAGCTACTGCTGTGTTNCCATCTAGTTCGGTTGCCGCTGACAAGTCACCCTGAGCAACACTCGGAGTGTTCGCNCCGTCGTCACAGATTACAGCCCAGTGGACTGCTGTATCTGCAATTGGTTCNGACCCGGGCGCTAATTCAAAGACCATAGTGATCTCTTCTGCGTTTTGGGTTTGAGCGCCAACCCAGACAGTGATAATCGAGATTTTACCCGAAATCTCCTGCTGCGTGTCGCTACCCGACTGCTGTGCGTTCTGCTGCAACTTTTCACCCGTTTGGATGATTACTGCGCTTGCAACTGCGGCAACCAATATAAGAGCAATGAATACAATCATTGCACCTATACCGATTGAACCCCAATCGTTATTTTCTTCGTTCATATTTTTCTTCTGCATTGGTTTTCACCTCTTTTTTCTTTTTTTTGTATCTCTACATCCTCCCACCGGCTCAACCGCCGCAGGGTGGAACATGATTAGGCTAGGGATACACCTCCCTCGCCCATGTCTATGACAAGTGGCATTGACACCACTCCAATTTCATCTGGAGAAAGTTTCTCCACCAAAGGAAGATTATCTGATTTGTAACCTGGTGGCATCCATGGTTGCAATAAAAGGTCGCGGATCGTTTCCATACTCCGGTTTTGTACTCGCATCGTTACCATAACTTGACCTGCTTGTACTTCATACCCTGTCTGAATTGCTACTTTCCTTGATAGAGGAATTTCATCTAACCCAAACCTCAATCCTGGCTTTACTTCAAACCGAACAAGAATTACATCGCCTGGGCGCATAATAGGTAAATCAATTGACTGCGGAACACATTGCCAGTCTTCGGGTACAGGTGGGGCCAAGCGCATCTCTGGAATTGGTCTAGCACCATCATTGCAGATCCTCACAATCATAACACCGGTTTCACCACCAGCTGGCCATCTCGTGTCTACTCCCATCCAGAAATTTCTGAATAGGAATGGATTGAGAGCTACAGCAGAGTCAACAACTAAGTCGCCAATCAATTGCTCAACTTCTTCTGCAGCGTAGCCAACCTCACCTACTTCAGCGGCACCCGTAGCATTCCTTAATCGGCGCAAAATAGTTTCAAGTTCGGCCTCTGTTAGGGTTTTTTCATTGAGAAGTCTGCTCAGCATTGCTATATTTCTACGCAATTCCATTACGTCTCCTTCAAGTGATGCGAGTGCCTTCTCAGCGCGTTTCACAGAACGACCAGCACGCCTCAAATGATGCTGTTCGAGACTGGTCCTTGCGTCAATAATATCATACTCAGTTGAAGCAAGAGATGAATCGTCTCTCGAAACTCCGTAAACAATGTGCTCTAGTTCTCTACTAGCCCTAATTAATCGGTCGGCGCTAGTTTGAGAGTCTCTGATAACTCTGCGGGCGTCCTCTAAATCAGAAGTGCCGACCTCGTACTGTTCTTCATCAGCCATTTTCCGCAACCTCCTCATCATCGAATAAATCATGTACATTGATGTCCAAAGGTTCAGATGGTGCAGTCTCCGTCAAAGGTTCATCTGTAACCATCATTTCTGTGATTGGTTCTGGTTCTGCTTCTGAGGTTGTATCTTCATCCTCCATCAGAACTCCTACGTCCTG